>DATGKC010000094.1:0-5410 GCA_035294845.1 Planctomycetaceae bacterium
ATTTCGAAATTGCCGCAGTCGGGGCTGACGGCGGCGACGTCAAGCGACTCACGAACAGTCGATCACTCGACGATTATCCGGTCTATTCGCCCGATGGAAAGCGCCTGGCCTTCACATCCAATCGCGATGGGAATTACGAGATTTATGTGATCGATGCCGACGGCGCTCGGCCGGTCAACGTCACGCGCAATGCCGCACTCGATAATTTCCCGGCGTGGACGCCGGACGGCAGCCTGGCGTTTGTTTCGAACCGTGCGGAAGGTTTCGACATCTACGTCGTGCCGGCGCCGTAAGCATTTCAGTCCCTGGTCTCTGGCGACGAAGTTCTGTGACGACACTTGAGGTCACAATCGAAGTGAATTATCGCCGCGTGCGAGAGCGCATCGAGGCGGCGGCGATTCGCTCGGGGCGCGATCCCGGCTCCGTCGCGCTGGTCGGCGTCACGAAGTACGCCGAGATCGAATGGGCGCAAGGCCTCGCGCGGCTGGGGGCGACGGAGTTGGGAGAAAATCGGCCCCAGCAACTCGTGCAGCGCGCTAGACAGATCGACGGTGGTGTTCACTGGCATCTCATCGGCCCCTTGCAGCGAAACAAAGTCCGGTCGATCTTGCCCCTGACGACGCTCATCCATTCAGTCGACAGCCTGAGGCTGTTGGAAACGATCGACCGCATCGCCCATGAGATCGACCTGCGTCCGCGCGTATTGATAGAAGTCAATTTGAGCGGCGAAATCGCCAAACATGGCTTTCAGGCGACCGATTTATTGGACCAGTGGGACGACGCGCTCAAGTTTCAGCGAGTGCAGATCGAAGGCCTGATGACGATGGCGGCGTACTCGCCCGATCCCGAGGCGGCGCGGCCGGCGTTTGCCAGGCTTTGCGAGCTGAAGGACCAATTGAGAGCCCGAACCTCCGGAGCCGCCGCAGAGCGGCTCACACACCTATCGATGGGCATGACGGGCGATTTCGAAGTCGCCATCGAAGAAGGGGCGACGATTGTCCGTATCGGCAGCGCGTTGTGGGAAGGGTTGGCGAGCGACGGTTGAATCGTTTACGTTGTGCCTGTTTTCGGACAGTGTACGATTGCTGGGGTTCGGGCTTCGGCCTGCGAAATCTGGGTTCGCAAATCTACGACTTTCTTTTGGAGGCGCGCAGTCGCATTCAGTGAAGCGTCGGCTACAATGAATTGAGCGGGAGATTCCTTCGGGATTTTCGTGTTGGCCTCTCGTTCGGAATTGAATTTGCCGTCCCCCGTCTCGCGTCTTATGCCCGCAATTTCTCGTCCCGCGCCCACATCCGGTCGCTCCTTTTTGCTGGCGTCGATGGTGGTGCTGGCGGGGACCTTTGCACTGGCCTCGCATCTAGATTCCGTGTTACGGGACTACGAGCTTGTCAGCGGCATTCTCAGCCTCGGTTTGTGGAACCAGATCATTTCGGCTTTGGGGGGCGGCAATCCTCTCGCGGGAAGCGCGCGGCCGGCCGACGTGCCGGCAGTGCCTTTGTACCTGGCGACTGCGGTCTTCAGTTTGTCGGCATGGCTGGCCGGCGCGGCATGGATTTCCCGGCGGCGCGGCATCCCATTTTCAAAAGCGCTGTGCGTTTGGGGACGCTGGGGTTGGATGTGGTGGCTGCTTCCCGTGCTGTGGGAGATGTTCGGCATGGCAAGCGACCTGGCCAAGTCCGAGTCGCTGCATATGTTTTGGGGCGAAACGCTCGCCGTTTGCGACAGTCTGCTATGGGCGGGCTGGCTGACGACGTTTTTCGCGCTGGCGCGGCCGTCGGCGCCAGTGATTGAAGGCGAACGGGCAGCTCGCGTTCCGGCCGTCGTCTGGGCGGGCATTGCCATGTACTTCGTTTGCTTCGCGGCGATGAATTGGCTTTTGTATGAGGGACTGCTGATTCCGCACGGCGACTCGGCGATGTACGAGGAACATCTTTGGAATCTGCTGCATGGGAAGGGCTTTCGGAGTTATCTCGACAATGGCCGCCTGTTTCTGGGTGAACACATCCAGGTCATTCATTTAATGGCGATCCCGTTGTACCTGATCTGGCCTTCGCACGTCCTTTTGGAGCTTTGTCAGTCTGCATGCCTGGCCCTGGGAGCGGTGCCGGTGTACCGATTGGCGCTGCGCCACTCCGACTCGACAAGGGCGGCCTCGCTGTTGGCTGCGTCCTATTTGCTCTATTTCCCGCTGCAGTTCCTTGACATCGCCGTCACGCTCAAAACATTTCGGCCGAATTCCTTTGAAGTCCCGCTGTTGCTCTGCGCGATCGACGCGCTCGAACGAGGCCGCTATCGAACGCTTTTGGTCTGGCTCGGCTTGGCGCTGACGTGTCAGGAGGACGCCGCCACGGTAATTGCGCCCCTGGGTATCTGGATCGCATTCCGCCAGGCGCGTTTCGCAAAAGCGGGCGACCGCACGGCACGGCGTCGTTTGGCGTGGCTGGGCGCAGGATTAGCGCTGTTCGGCGCGCTTTATCTTTTGCTGGCGATCAAGGTCATCCTTCCCTGGTTTCGCGGCGGCGAGGACGTTCACTTCGCGCGCTATTTTGCCGATTTCGGAGACTCTTCAAGTGAAATCGCAACCCACGTTCTGACGCATCCCGGCGATTTATTGAGAAAATTGTTCGGCGTCGAATCGTGGGCATTCGGATTGGCGCTTCTGGCGCCGATCGGCTTCTTGCCCTTGTTGTCTCCCGGCCGGCTTGCGGTGGGGGCGCCGCTTTTTGTCGTTCTCTGCCTGAGCCCGATCACGAATAATCCGCTGCATCATTTTCATGCCGCGCTGGTGCCGATCGTGTTCTGGTCGGCGGCGGCCGGAATCGGCAACGCGCCGCGGATTTATATGGCCTGCGCCGCTCGCCTCGGCCGGCGACGAGAAGACGCGACCCCGGCCGGCAAAGAAGTCCACCGCATTCCACCCGAAAATTTCAGTCCCACCGGTAAGACGCTTCCCGCCGGAGCGGCATCGTCTCGTCCGAGACCCGCACCTCAGCGTGTCGCATCGCCGGGGGGATTTGCCACAAGCGCGGCAACTTGGGGAGCTTTGTGCGCATTCTTCATGGGCCTTTTGAACGTCAATACGCTGTCGCCCCTGGGAATCGGCTTTTGGGACCCGCATTCGCGCGCTTACTGGAAAAAGCTGTACGTTCCCGGCGACAGGGCGGCGCGATTTCCCGCGGCCTTCGAGCAGGTGCCGCGCGAAAGCCGGGTCGCCTCGACCGATTACATTCATCCGCGCTTCACGCACCATGCGCGGTCGTATGATTACAGCCACTACCGGCCGAACGTTCCTGACGACGCCGAGTACATCGTCATCGACACGCAGCACCCCTTCAGCGACATCAAACGTCCCGAACAGGTCAAGGAATATCGCGAGCACCCCGACGAATGGGAGCTGCTCGAAGATCACACGCAAGGCGATTTCATCGTGCTCAAGCGGCGGCACGCGCCGCGGCCGTAACTGAGCTCACGACGAGGAGCGCGGCGACGAACCTCGCTGGAGTTCAGCCTTCAGGCTGCTCCGCTTGGCCCGGTGGTGCGCGCTGGTTCTCATGGTTTCGTAGGCGCGATACTGCTCAAGGGTGGCGTGAGCGGCATATTTCTCAGCGCCAGATTGATTAGGCGAGCCACGGGCGTCAGCCCGTGGGTTAACGGCAAAACGATTCATCATGCTGCTCCACTGCCTCGATTGACGCGATTGGAGCGTCGCCGCGCACTGCTGGCACCCCTCTTCGGGGTGGGGTTCTTCTTCCGCGCAAATCCGGGGGTCTTCGCTGCGCTCGACCCCCGGCTAATGGCTTGCACCACTATTCGGGGTGCGACTTCGCATGGACCACGTTGCGATTCCGGCTTTAGCCTACCGACCGATCAAATGACCGTGCAGAAAAAATTTCGAAATGACCCCCACTACCACATCTGGGCATTCGCATCACAGGTACCGCAGCCGCTTCTGGATATCGACGTTGACGCTTTGATATCGCTGCGTGAGATTGCCCGGGTTGAACTGCTGGATGCGGATATCTTCGACGTCGTCGGCGCCGATGGCGTTGGTGAAGATCGGCAGCAGGAACTGAATCCCCAGCTTCGAGGGCTGGAAGCGCTGCGCGTCGTACAGCGAGCGGTGCAGCCGGCGCGGGTGAATGATGCCCCATTGATCGCGCAGCTTGTTGGCGGGAATCGAATCGACGTAGAACCCGCGGCTCGACTTCCATTGCAGCGTGACCACACAATTGTTGAAGCCTTCCACCAGAACGTCGACCGCTTTGCCCCCGAGCTGGCCGGCGTGAAAGCGATCGAAGAGAATCGGGCGGCCACCGCGCTGGGTATGTCCCAGTTTACGAGTGAAGATCGCCGAGTCGGCCGATTCGTTCCGCCGGCGATCGGTGAAATAATCGTCGCCGATGGAGCGGGCCAGCATCATCTTGAGCGCCTCGGCCGCGCCGCTGAAATTGACGTTGCCGGCCGGATCGGAGCTTTGGGAGATGGCCCCCAGCGGCCGTCCTTCCGGGTCGACCACGCCTTCGCCCACCACGATCACCACGTGTTTCTGCAGCTCGTACAGCTCGCGGACACGCTGTTCCAGTCGCGTGTAATCGAGCGGCACTTCGGGAATGAGAATGATGTCGGGCTGCCCGTACGCCGATCCCAGGGCGATGTACCCGGAGTCGCGTCCCATGACTTCGATGATGGCGATGCGGCGGTGGCTTTCGGCCGTCGTGCGGATTCGCTGGATGCCCGAGGCCGCGGCGACATATACCGCCGTCGCGTAGCCCGGCGTGGCGTAATTCACGATCTCTTCCAGCTCGAAATCGGGGCGGCCCGGGAGCTTGCGGTAAGTGAACCTGCCCGGTTGCAAACCCGGTTCGCGGAGCCATTCGGTGGCCTCTTCGGCATAGTTGAGCCCCAGGTCGTTGTCGATCGTCTTGGGGGCGAGCACGGTAGGAAAGCATTGCGAGAGCGGCTGCATGCCGTTGATCGTCCCGTCGCCGCCGATGCAGATGAGACCCTCGATTCCGAGCTTGTCGAGCCGGCACGCCACTTCTTTGATCGTTTCGTTGTCGTCGGCGTCGATGTAAGTGCGCGAGGCTCCCAGCAGCGTGCCTCCCAGGCACGGACACAATTCGGGAATCGTCGAGAACAAGGGGTTCAAGAGCAGATGCGGCACGCGCGGGTTGAGCATGCCGGAAAAGCCCTTGATGATGCCGAACACCTCGATTTTGAGGGCATTGGCGCGGACGACCGCGCCGTGGATCGTGGCGTTGAGCGCCGGCGTATCCCCGCCGGCCGTGAGAATTCCGATTCGTCGCATGGCTGGGCTCCTCGTGAGGCGACCGTCAAGCTACGTATATCAGGTTTTGCCGCAAAGCGTGAGAGGAAAATCACGCTGTCGTGGGGCAACCCCGTAGAG
>DATGKC010000095.1:0-7471 GCA_035294845.1 Planctomycetaceae bacterium
TTCCGAGCTGGTTGATGCGCGCGGCCCAGATTTCGATCTCTTTTTTCGGCGGATTCTCGCCTCGCGCATCGGCGTCGGCGACAAGCTGCGCCCATTGGAGCATGCGATCAGCGACGTGCCGTTGCCCGCGGCCGGCGGTGACGTCGGCAAATACCTTCTCGCGCTCGCGCCACCAGTGTTCCAGCCGCTGGTCGATGGCTTCGCGCGCCGGAAGCGGGGCCATCTCCAGCACGAGCCTTTTGCAGGCCACGCCAAAATGTTCAATCGACTCGCTTTCCACGCTCTCATAGTCCCAGGTCGAGATGGCCGCCACCGATTGCACGACGCGCCTCGGACCGCGTCGATTGTGCGTGCGAATCAGCGCCCAATTCTTGAGCACTTCGCCTCCCAGCATCGCCCCCAACCGCGCGAGGTCGTCGTACTGCTCCGGACCTCCCGACCCGATGCCGCTCCGGGGCGAGATATTTCCGGCCGCGCCTTGCAGAAAAAGAAAAGGCGCGCCGGTCGCCGACTCGACGATCCGCCGGGCCGGTCCCACGAGATCGGGAGAAAGAGCCGTCGTTTTTGGTCCCAGCACGATGGTGTGCACCGCCGCCGACGCCAGCGTCGCGATGGGCTTTCCCGAGAGATCGTCGACGCGGATCACATCGACCGTGCGGTCGATGGCCCCATCCGTGTTTTCACCGATGATCACCCGCCCGTCGGGAAGTTTTTCGCGGCGGTTGACCCCCAGCGGCGCTTCGCCGCGAGCCGAGCCCAATCGCGCCGGCTGCAAGTGCCCGAGCGCTACGGCGACGACTCCCGCGAGCGTTTCGGTCAGAAATTCCAGGTAGCCGCGTTGGATCGCGGCCTGCTCGTCTCCTTCCGGTTGCCAACCCGGCAGCATCGGCCCCAGGTGCGTGTGGCTGAAATTGATGAGCACATGGGCCGCGGGAATCTTCGTGCGGCGGGCGATGCGTTCGCGAATGCGGTCGCAGTGCGGATTCTGGATGTGCAGGATGTCGCAGGCGACGATCGCCAGCGTCGCCTCGCCGTCGCTGAGCACGAGCGCCGTCGCCGTGAGCTCGTCCTGCAACGATTTGGAACAGTCTTCCTGAACCGTGTAGCCGACCATGCGGATGCCGACCGGCGGCGTCATGATCGCCCGCGCCGCCCCCGCGCGCAAAATTCGCTTCCCGATGTTGTTCATATCGGCCCGCCAATAGTGCTCATCACACACTCCGCGTGATGCGCTTCCCCGTTGGTGCTTATCAATTTCACGTCATGCGGATTGTGCGTCCGCGCGCAAATGCCGGCTACCGGGTCTCGAATGTCAGCGATCGAAGGCGCTTGGCCGTGATGCCAAAGGAGGTCAAACCGCGCCAAAGAAGGTCACAAAGAAGGTCTCAAAGAAGATCAAGTAAAACCGCAATATTCCTCGAGAATCGTTCAAAGGAGGTCAACATATCCAAAGAAGGTCACCGTCTTCGACATTCGTCACCCACTGTAGTCATCATGCTCCGCATGATGAGTCTCGGTGATCGCGCGCGCTACCGCGCCACCCAAGCCACAAAAACCCGTCCCTCCCCTCCTCTTGGTCGAATGAGGGATGTATTCGACCCGCATGCGTTGCGGCACTCTCTCGGCTTCGGCAACCAGCGGTCGTTTCTCATCCCTGCGATGCTGCATGGGAGCCATGCCTCCAAAACCCCGCATCGCACAACCGCCGTCCCGACAAGGAGTTACGACTACGCGCGCACTTCTCACAATCCGCGAGCAACACACATCCCCTACTACAATTCTCCCACGCCGCGCAAATCTGACAACTGCAATTCTCCCAAATCCAGACGAGAGAAACGAAATAGTTGTATCCTCTTGCTCCCGCGGCGCTTGTGCGACGTCGATTTCCGCGTCTCGACCGGGTACATGTGGAACGCGACGACGTTTTTCGTGGCGCTGCGGTGCGGTAGAATGAAAGTCATGAGCAATCGCGAGAGACCGATCGAACGAGTCATTCTCACGACGGTCGGCGCTCTGATAGGTCTTCTCTTTTTTTATCTTTTCGGTCCGGCACATATAAACTGGCGTCCGACCTGGATCGACTTCGCTTGGGAACTCGGGGTTGCTTCCGGCTGCGTGATCGCCGGGGCGGCTCTCTTTTCGTGGGCTGGCAATAAGTAACTGAAATGGCTGTTCAATGAAGTGGCACGCCGTCCATGGCTCAACCGGCTCGAAAACTTGGAACGACCTCGCTAGCATCCTCTGAAACATGACGACAATCATTCAGAAAGTCGCCCCCGTCATACTGGCCGTCATCAGCGCCGCGGCCTGCGCGAAAGCGCCGGCGAGCGACCAGGCGGAGGCGCCGGCCTCGGTGGCCGCCTCAAATGATCGCGAGCTGAAAACAGGGCTTATCGGCTATTGGAAACTTCAGGGAGATTGCCGCGACTATTCCGGCCAGGGCAATCACGGCGTCAATCATGGCGTCGATTTGGAACATGGCGCATTCGACGGTCGGCAAGCCTACATCGAAGTCCCGGCCCACCCGTCGCTCAACCTGGGCACGGGCGATTTTGCGATCTGTGCCCGAATTCATACCGAAAAGGAGCCGAACGACGTGCTCGGCGACGTGCTCGATAAGTACGATCCGAATTTGCGCCGCGGAATCACGCTCGCCCTCAAGTCCAGCGCCGGAGGCTATCAATCGCAGGGAACCGATCAGCACATTTGCTTTGGAATCGACAACGCGCGGGGCGGCGAGTGGGTCGATTGCGGCCGCCCCAATCCCACGAGCAACTACATCGCCAACTCGCTGACAGTTTTCCAGGGCAAGTTGTACGCGGCCACCATCGACGCGAAGGATGAGCGAGACCGGCGCCACGTCTATCGCTATGACGGCGACGACCGCTGGACCGACTGCGGACAGGTCGGCGCCGGTCGATCGACGGGCGTGGGACCCTTGATCGTGCATCAAGGCCATCTCTACGCCGTCACCACCACGTACGATTGGACTCGCGTGCGAACCGGTCCCTACGACGCGGGGCGCGTCTCTCGTTATGACGGCGGAACCGAGTGGACCGACTGCGGCCAACCCAGCGACGACCGCACGTTGAATTGTGCCGCCAGTTTCCAGGGCAAGTTGTACGTCGGCGGCGGGCCCAAGACTTGGGGCGTCTTCGTCCAGGAGGGGGAAAACGCCTGGCGGGAGTCGAAGCTCTTCCCCACGAGCGGACCGCAACGATGCTTTCCTCATACCATGTGCTGCTACAACGGCAAACTCTACGTCGGCTGGCCCAGTGTCTACGCATTCGACGGCCAGGAATGGACGTATGCCGGCGTTCCCTCTGAGCCCGAGCGGACGCTCCAGACCCACTCGCTGGCGGTCTATCGCGGCCAACTTTGCGCGGGCACCTGGCCGTTGGCCAAAGTTTCGCGTTACCTGGGTGGCGAAAAATGGCAGGAATTCGGCCGCGTGGGGGAGGACGGCACCGAGGTCAATTCCCTGGTGGTCTACAACGGCAAACTGTACGGCGGATCGATCCCGCGAGCCGAGGTCTGCCGCTACGACGGCGGCGAAAAATGGACGTCGCTCAAACGTTTCTACTCTCCCCCCGGCTGGGACCCGGTGCCGCCTGCCGACAATGGCGGCAAACCCACTCGCGAAGAAGTGAGCGAGTGGAGCCGCGTGACCAGCCTGACGATTCACAACGGCAGGCTGTTTGCCGGGATCGGCAGTTGCACGAGCTCGGTGCTGGACGCTCCCGCCGACGTGCGAGGCCGCCTCTACAGCATGGAGGCCGGCAAGTGCGTGTCGTATGAAAACGATCTGGGGCCGGGATGGAAACACGTCGCCGCGATACGCGAGAAGGGCGTTCTCAAGCTCTACATCAATGGAAAGCTCGTGGCAAAATCGGCCACATTCGACCCGGCCGAATACGACATTTCGAACGAGCGGCCCTTGCAGTTGGGATTCGGCCAGACCGATTACTTTTGCGGCAAGATGGCCGACGTGCGAATCTACAATCGGGCGTTGCGGGAGGCCGAGATTGCGAAGCTTTCGACTCGGGAAGACTCCACGCCTCGGTCCAACGGGCCATAATCGTTGTATGAACGATCAACCAATCCTTCACACGGGCGCGAGCTTCTTCGCCGCAGTCTTGGCGCTCGCGGCGGTCATTGTGTTCTTCCGATGGCTGATCAAAGACGCCGGGTCACGCGGCAAATCAGGATGCCTGGTTTGCTTGCTCGTTTTGTTCTTGCAAATTCCTGGATTGCTCATCTGGCTGGTGTTCCGACCGGAAAAACGCCCGGAGAGTCACCTCTTCGATCGATGAGCCTACGCGAATACAATTCAGGCATGAGCAAAAAGAAGATGATCCTCGTCGCGGTAATCTCCGCAATAGTCTGTCCATGCAGTATTGCCTGCCTTCGCTTTTATTATTGGCAGAAACACGAACAAGAGATTTCGAGAAATATCGCCCGATCGAAAGCTTCTGCGGAGCGCGGCAAGTATATCGCTGAGTTTCTAGATGCACTTAATGGCGGGATTCGCGCTGAACCACGTGGAATTAGTTTTCGGTCGCGCGGCCTCGACGACGGCGATAAGCTTGTGGCTCGCTTTCGCGAGCATTGGGATCGCGAGCACCGAGGCGAAGTGGATACGCCGGAACGACGCCGAGAGGCGCTCACCGAATATCTTATGACGCCTGACGCCCGAGGCCAGGCGGCTCGGATCGGCGTCCCTTCGGCCGTGTTGCCAATCGCTGCGGAGCATTTTCGGCCATTCTTTTGGAAGCGATTCCCAGGCTCGGGCCGCAAGAAAACTGTCTTGGCGAATCGATGACCTGCGCGGCGCCGCCACGTCTTTCGCCCTTTCGCCCCTTGCTCCTCCAGACGTCTTGTCTGCACCATGCAACCGGATACAATGGCGGCATGCACTCTGTGGCCCGAGGAGGACGCAACATGTTGGGCTTGAGTTTCATCTCGTTGTTCGGCGTCAGATTTTCCAGCTCTCGCATTGCCGCGGCCATTTTGATCTTGGCTCTCTGCTGGAGCTCAACCAGCGGCTCACGGGCCGGCGACGAGACGGCCGCCGCGAGTGACAAGGAACAAAAAGAGCAGCGCTCGAAGCGTCGCCTGGAGATCATGAAGTCGGCGATCGACGATCTCAAACCGTCGATCAGCGGAGATGCATCAGAATCGACTCTGGAATTCGCGCCGACTCCGCTCTTGCGGTACAACGACGAAACACGCGGTTTCCTCGACGCGGGCGTGTGGCGTCTGGGCGAACGGGGCCGCCCGCGGGCCTTGGTCACGATCGAACTCTACAGGCAGCAGGAAGGGACCGCTTTTTTGAGCTACGAGTTCTTGTCGATGACGCCCCAGCGGCTCGTGCTCGCCTCTCCCAATGGCGCGCGCTGGACGCCGACCCCCACCGAAATAAAGGTCGTCTCTCTGGCCAACGCGCCTGAGCCGGCGGATTCCGCCAAGGGCCGCCTGCTCCAGATGCGCCAATTGGCGCGGCGGTTTGCCGCTCACGAAGACCGTCAGGGAGACAAAGTCGAATGCCGGCTCTTGCCTCAGCCAATCGACCGCTACGATGATGCCGAGCAGGGAATCGTGGACGGCGCCATCTTTGTCTTCGCAAACGGCACGAACCCGGAAATTGGGCTGCTGCTGGAATGCGGCAAGAGCGATTGGTCATACGGCGTGTTGCGACTCTCGTCGGCGGCGCTCGCATTGGATCTGGATGGGAAATCGGTGTACCAGGACGGACCGTTCAAAAATTACACGATGACATCGCCCTACACGGCGACACGCCGCACCATCGCGCTGCCGGAGTGAATTCGCGAGAGCCGGCCCGAATTGCGCCGCAATTGCCTTGGATCAATCCAAGAGCTTGCCCGACGGTTCATCGGTAGCAAAATCCCACTCGGCATCAAATCCTTCGCGAATTCTACTGAGCACGTTCGCATAGACTTCACCCTTCGAAAGTTGGTAGGCCGATGCAACGTGCTTCGCGAGATCAACGAGCATGATGCCCCATGCGGCTGGATCATCCCACAAATCTGCGGGCAGCGACACATGTTGTTTTCCGTGCGCGGCCCAGACTCGCAACAATTCGATTGCTTTCGGATCGCTTGCGGCCGCAGGCGGAATTGGAAGCTGCGCGTGCATTTCGAGTCCTCAGCGTGCTTCATTCAGGGATGCTAGCCAACATTCGCCGAAGGCGTTGCGCAGCGCAGCCCAAGGGTTGACCGATGAAATCGGGCTACCCTGGGAAGAACCCATTTGAGTCGGAGAACTCTGAAAGAGTTCGGCAGCGCCTCGCGCCGCTGCGGAACGCTTACAGCGTTCATGGAATCGTTTGCATCGTAACCCAGGGTATCCCGCCATAGGCGGGATACCCTGGGCTGCGCTGCGAAACGCTTTCAGCGTATTTGACGGCGTGGTTCATTCGGGGCGCTTCCCGACATACGCCGAAGGCGTTGCGCAGCGCAGCCCAGGGTTGACCGATGAAATCGGGCTACCCTGGGAATGACCCATTTGAGGTCGGAGAACTCTGAAAGAGTTCGGCAGGTCCTCGCGCCGTTGCAGGACGCTTTCAGCGTTCAGCGAATTCGTTTCCATCGTAACCCAGGGTATCCCGCCGCCGGCGGGCCACCCTGGGCTGCGCTGCAAAACGCTTTCAGCGTATTTGACAACAGCCTCGGAGGCCGCGCCCAGTGCCATAGGCCGCCGTCGGGTAGCGGGTCAGAGTGTCGCAAGTTAGGCCGGATCTCTCGCTGCAAATGAGAGCACCGAACTTTGCAGCAAGATAAATTCCATGCTCGCGAACGATGGCCCCGGAGGTTGCGGCTGAACAGCAACCCAAACCAAGCGCGAACCCCACGGGGCCGCTCGCGAATCGGCTCTCGGAGGCGACCGGCTGCGCAAGGTCGTGCGCGGCGCGGGAGTCTCGCGTCAAGCGATCGCTCTGACTTCGCTCTGACCTCTCCACCCGACGCTGCGCGGCCAGCTCTGATCCGCAGACTTGCCTTGTTCGATCGAATTGTGTGGCCTAGAATCCACGTTAGTTTGACGGCGAACTTTTATACCGCCTCGGCCCGCGCCGACTACAATTTCTTGACCGCGCGCCCGCCGATCGTCACAAGACGGAGACCGGAATGGGACGCGCACGTGTGGCAGATTCTGATCCCTTGCCGCATGGGATTCCGGAACGTTCTTCCCGCCGGGCGCTGCTCGAGGCCGGCGCTATTGGTTTGATGGGACTGGAGCTCGCGCATATTCCCGCGGCGCGGGCTCTCGCGGCGGCGCCGCCCGTTGCTCAGGAAAAGTCGGTGATCTTCATATTCCTGAACGGCGGCATTTCGCATCAGGATAGCTTCGACTTGAAGCCCGAGGCGCCCGAAACGGTTCGCGGCGAGTTTCGACCGATCGCCACCCAAACCCCCGGCATCGAGATTTGCGAGCATCTCCCCCTTCTCGCGCG
>DATGKC010000096.1:0-8942 GCA_035294845.1 Planctomycetaceae bacterium
CATCGCCAGCGCCAGCCGGTTTTGCACCAGCACCTGCGCCAGGTTGAGATTCATCCCGATCTTGAACGTCACCGTCAGTGTGTACGAGCCGTCGCTGGTGCACTGCGACGACATGTACAGCATATTCTCGACGCCGTTGACCTGCTGTTCGATGGGGGCGGCGATCGTCTGGGCGACGACCTGGGCGCTGGCCCCCGGATAATTGCAATCGAACTGGACGGTGGGAGGCGTCACGGGCGGGTACTGCGCGATGGGGAGCGTGAAGGCGGCGATTCCCCCCGCGAGCGTAATCACGATCGACAGCACCGATGCGAAAATCGGCCGATCAATGAAGAATCGTGAAAACATGCGCGAGACGAGCTCCGGCCATTCGCGGCGGAATTACGCCGCTGTTGGCAGACCGTTAGACACTTTGATTCGGATTATCGGCCGCCGTCGCTCGAGGCACTCGCATCAGGCTGTTTGGATTTCGTCACCGCCGAAGCAACGTTCGAAACGGGGTCGAGCGGTTGCGGCGAGACTTTCTTGTTGCGCCGCACCCGCTGCACGCCCTTGACGATCACGCGGTCCGAGGGCTTCAACCCGTCCAGAATCACCCGCTTGCCGTCGGTCAGCCAGCCGATTTTCACCTGGCGCGACAGGGCGACGTCCTCATCGTTCAAAATCCACAAGAACCTCTGCCCTTGGTCGTTCTGCAGCGCTTCTTCGTGAACCAAGAGCCGTTTTTGCGGAGTGCCGATCGGCACGCGCAGCCGCACGAATAATCCAGGCGAGAGCATGCCCTTGGGGTTGTCGATCACCGCGCGGGCCCGCAAAGTTCCCGTGTTCGCGTCAACCTGATTGTCGAGGAAATTGATCTTGCCCCACACCGGGGCCGAGTCTTCGTCGGCCAGCGTCACCTCGACCGGCACATGCGAGCTCAGCGCCGACTCGGTGTGCTCGGCCTCCATCGTCCTCCGCAATCGCAGCAGCGTGCGCTCGTCGACGTCGAAATAGGCGTATATCGGGTCGATCGAAACGACGGTCGTCAAGGGCGTGATGTCGGCCTGCACGAGATTGCCCGGGTCGACCAGCCGCCGGCCGATGCGTCCGGTGATCTTGGAGGTGATCTTGGTAAAACCCAGGTTCAGTTCGGCCATGTCGCGGCTGGCAACGGCTGCGGCGAGCGCGGCTTCGGCCTCGGCCCGATCGAACACGGTCTGGTCGAACGCCTCCTGGGAAATGGCCTTCTTTTCCTGCAACTGAATGGCCCGCTCTTCCTGCCGTTTCAGGCGTTCCAGGTGGGCCTTGGCCTGCGCCAACGTGGCGCTCGTGCGATCGAAATCGGCCTGATAGGGCCGATCGTCGATCTGAAATAAGAGCGCCCCCTCGCGCACCAGGTCGCCATCTTTAAAGAAGTTCTTGTCGAGATAGCCGCTGACGCGAGCGCGAATTTCGATCGTTTCGACCGCCATCGTCATCCCGGTGAACTCTTCTTTCTCGGTGACGAGGTGTTCGTAAGGCTGCTCGATGAAAACCTCCGGCGGCTTGGCCTCGGGCTCCTTGGCCTTCTCCTTCTGGCAACCGGAAAGCACGACGATTCCGGCCGTCAGCCAAATCACATACAGGCCCGCTCGGAATCTGCGGGATGACTGCCCAGCCCCAACCTCCCAGGGCAAATCCGTCGAACCGGTCGCTCGCCGGGGATTTTTCATTTTCGCGTGATTTCTTTCGGATTGAAGCTGGCGCGTCGTCTATTCCAGTATACAATATGACTGACTGGTCAGTCATTTCCGTTAGCTAGCTATTATATTCAAAGATCAGCCAGTTTCAATGCGTAAATCGCGTTGTGCCACGATTTTGAGGTCCGCCTGAAAATGAGCGGCCATTCTGCTGAAATCGACGCAACCGGATCCGAGCGCCGTGCCCAGCGGCGGCAAGCGATCGTCGAAACGGCGGCGCGGCTTTTTGCCCAGGACGGCTTCACCGGTTGCGAAATGGAGCGAGTTTCCGCCGAGTTGGGCATCGCCAAGGGGACGCTGTACCTGTATTTCCCAGGAAAACAGGAGCTGTTTTTTGCCTGCGTCGACTGGGGAATGAATTGGATGCAGCAGACGGTTCGCGCGGCCGCCGAGACCGCTGCCGACCCAGTCGAGCGCATTCGTTTGGGCATCCGCACCTACCTGGCTTTCTTCGAAGAGCATCCCGAGTACGTCGAGCTTCTGATTCAAGAGCGCGCCATCTTTAAAGATCGTAAGCAGCCGACCTATTTCGAGTACCGCGCCGCGAATGTCGGTTATTGGAAGGACCAGTGGCGGCAGTTGATCGCCGCGGGTCGCATCCGGTCCGATTTACCGGTCGAGCGCATCGCCGACACGATCGGGAGCCTGTTGTATGGCACGATGTTCACGAACCATTTCGTCGGGCGCTCGGTGTCGCTGGACGAGCAGTTCGAGGGGATCGTACAGATCATGTTCCGCGGCCTGTTGAGCGATTCCGAGCGCGAGCAGGCCGGGCGGGCGGTCCCGCCCCGCGACGCGACAAGAGCCTGAGGCACCGGCTGGCGTTCAGGCTTCAGCCTGCGCAGCTTGGCGTTGAGCACTATTTCGTTTACGCAACCATGCGAGCCGGCGCGCGCCACCAGATCAAACAGCGCAGCGTGAAGGCGCTGAAGTCCAGCAGCGGAGGGAATTGCAAATTGGCCATTGCAAACTGGCCATTGCAAATTGCAAATTGACTTCTATCCCTCACCGACATCAAGATCATCGAGCGCTTCATCAATCTCGGCGTGAAAATGTCTGAGATCGGCGCCCTCCATGTCGCAATTCATGAGCAAGGACAGAAGGTCGCGCACGAAATCAGCGCGAAAATCGTCCTCGGGAATGTGCTTCTGGATTAGCGGCCACATTTCACGGAAGAGTGCCGCACCTGCGAGCCAGCTCATGGCGATGCTTCCTGAAAATCGGCACTGCTAGTAAAGAAGACTTGACTTGCGCTGCAACCGAGGCAAGACTTCTTTACTAGGTTCCCAAGTCACGATGAAGACTTCGACCGGCAAATGCCACGAGAGACAGGCACTTATCGCATCAGCCGCACGGCCAACGAAGTGGTGCGCGCTTTCGTCCCCCACCCGCTTCCGCCCAATCGGCCCAAATTCCAATTGGACGACAAGCTGACGCGGCTATTATCCAACGCCATGTCGGCGCTCGACCGCCTGTCTGTAGCCGGCGCCCTGATTCCGAGCGCCAATTGGTTCCTCTACGGATTTACGCGAAAAGAAGCGCTGATCTCCTCTCAAATCGAGGGGACACAAGCCACCCTCAGGGACGTGCTGACCTTCGAAGTGACGCAGAAGGCAGATCGCCCGGATGACGTCGAAGAGGTCTGCAATTACGTCGATGCCCTGGCCTACGCCCGTGGGGAGATCAGCCGTCCCACGGGCCTGCCGCTGAGCACTCGGCTTTTGTGCCGAACTCACAAGCGCCTGATGCGCGGCGTGCGTGGCTCCGACAAGCAACCGGGTGAAATTCGCGCGTCGCAAAACTGGATCGGCGGCTCCCGACCGGGAAACGCTCGATTTGTGCCTCCGCCGCCCGACGACGTGCCGCGAGCCATGTCGAAATTGGAGCAGTGGATTCACCAGGATGATCCGCTGCCGCCTTTGATCCGCGTCGGTCTGGCCCACGTGCAGTTCGAAACGATTCACCCCTTCCTCGACGGAAACGGTCGAGTCGGCCGCCTGCTGATCACGCTACTTGTTGAACACTGGAGGCTGCTTTCGTCGCCTCTTTTATACCTGAGTCTCGCGTTCCGACGTCGCCAGGATGAGTATTACGAGCGTCTTTCAGCCGTTCGAACCGGTGGAGACTGGGAGGGATGGACGGCGTTCTTTCTGGAATGCGTTCAGGAATCAGCCGACGACGGCGTCAGGGCCTCCCAACGACTGTTTGCGACATTGACCGAAGATCGCCAGACGCTGGTTGCCTTGCCAGGTGTCACAATTCCGGCCATCCGTCTTTTCGACGAGTTGCCGAAGCATCCGATTCTGACGTTATCTCTGGCAATGAAATTGCTCCAGACCACTAAGCCCACGGCGCTGAAAGCCATTGAAGCGCTTCGCAAGGCGGACATCCTTCGAGAGATTACGGGCCGCCGCCGAGATCGCGTCTATGCCTACCAGCACTATGTTGAGATCCTCACCGAAGACGCCGAATGAAGGAATTCGTCCGGTGCGGCTGAACCGCAATGCGAAACTCGCGCGCACACGCCACGGGGCCATCGCTTGAACCCGGGCTCCGGCGAGGCGACGACTCGTGCGAAGTCGAGCGCGCTTTAGGCGCGTGAATTTTCTGCGATCGCTCTGACCCCGCCACCCGTCGACGTCACCTGATGCCGCGGCTGTGTGACTGAACTCTGGCGAGTTCAGCTACGCCGGAGGCTGGGCCGTGCATAAGCGGTGACTTATTCGTGCTGCTCCGCTACAATCGGCAAAAACGACATTCGCCCTTTGAAGGAGCATCCTGTGTCGCGGCCCAAAGTGTTTGTGACCCGTGTCATTCCGGCGGCAGGTCTCGATCGCATCAAGTCGGCCTGCGATACCGAAATCTGGACCGAGCCGCTCCCCCCTTCGCGAAACGTTCTGCTCGAAAAAATTCGCCGATGCGCGGGTGTGGTGACGCTGCTCACAGAAAAGGTCGACGCTGAATTCATGGAAGCGGCCGGCCCTCAACTTGCGGTGGTCAGCAATTACGCCGTCGGCTTCAATAACATCGATGTTGCCGAAGCAACTCGCCGCGGCATTCGCGTCGGCAACACGCCGGGCGTGCTCACCGAAGCGACCGCCGATTTGGCGTTTGCCCTGTTGATTTCTGCCGCCCGCCACGTCGTCGCCGGCCACACCTATGTATTGGAGGGGCGCTGGAAGACCTGGGAGCCGCTGGGACACTTGGGTCAAGATCTCAACGGCAAAACGATCGGCATCGTGGGCATGGGCCGCATCGGTTATGCCATGGCCAAAAAATGCTTCGGCGGGTGGGACATGCGTATTCTGTACCACGACCAGTATCGCAGCGAGCCGGCGGAACGCGACTTCAAGGCCGCTCAGGTCGATTTCGACACGCTGTTGCGCGAGTCCGACTTCGTCTCGGTGCACGCCGATCTCAACCCGACGACCAAAGGCATGTTCAACGCAGCCGCCTTCCGGAAGATGAAACCGACGGCGGTCTTCATCAACAGCGCACGCGGTCCCCTGCACGTGCAAGCCGACCTTTACGAGGCGCTCAAAAGCGGCGAAATCTTTGCCGCCGGCCTGGACGTCACCGACCCCGAACCGCCGCTGCCGAACGATCCGCTGCTGAAACTCCCCAATGTGGTGATCGTCCCGCACATTGCCAGCGGCACGGTGTCGAGCCGCAACGCGATGGCTGAAATCTGCGCCGACAACCTGCTCTTGGGTTTGGAAGGCAAACCTCTGCGAGCCTGGGTCAATAAGCCCGAGTGAGGGCTTGCTCCGGCACGCTCGCCGCCTGCATATGATCAGTCGAACTTGATCTCGACTTTGTCTCCGGACATTACGGAAAAGTAATTATCGCGACGCTTCATGCAAATTGCTATATTCGAAATCTCGAATATAATGGACCGGCCGCGACAGAAATTTCGAACGTACTTTCGAGACAACCGTGCAAGACAAGCTGCGACGTTTCAAAGCGGGGATTTTTCAGGCGCTGGCCCATCCCACGCGCATCGCCATCATCGAGTTTTTGCGCGATGAAGGAGAAATGCCGGTCACCAGCCTCTACGAGTGGCTGGAGCTGGAACAGGCCAATGTCTCGCAGCATCTGGCCGTGCTGCGGGCCAAGCATCTGGTCGTCGCGCGCAAGACGGGAAATCAGGTGTTTTACTCGCTGCGCGATCCCATCATCGGGCGAGTTCTCGATTTGATGCGCCAGTATTTCCATTCGCATCTGAGCGAATCTCTGGACCTGCTCGAAGACATGCGCGCGGGCGACGGTAGAAAGCGTAAGCGTAAACGAATCCGGAGGCTGACATGATTGGCTACTTGACGCTGATGTTATTCCTGGCGGCGCTGATCGGGCTCGCCTCGTACTGGATTTCGTGGGACATCGAGGACGCCAGGACCCGTCCGGGACTTGCGGCCGCACTCAGGCGCGATTGCGCCCATTTTCTGACGCGTTCCCAACATGCCGCGCCCGCCGCCACGCCGAACCGCCAGGCTCGCGCGTCTCAGCCGCCCGCCGTGGCCGATCGGACCGGAAACTCTACGAAAAGCGCGGCGCCGCGTGCCGCGCGCTGAGAATTCGGCGTGAAGGGCCGGCGCAACGGGGGTCTGGCAACGATTCCTGGCACGGCGCGGTGTAGCCGAACTCACCAGAGTTCGGACGGGCTGCCAGTTGCCCGAATTCTGGCGAATGGGACGACTGCCAGGAATTTTTGCGGCGCCCCAGCAACGCAACACAGGGCCCGCTGCGGTGACAGGCTCGGCGTAGATCGCTAGCATGGGCGCCGACCGATGATCAAGCTTTCCTCGATTGCTTCGACCACGATTCCGATCGAGGCCGATTGCCTTACGCCCGATCGACTGGCCGGAAAAAGTGTCGCCGAGATTGCCAGGCTGCCTGTGCAGTATGGCAACGCGCGACTGCCGCTGGCGGAGTTCTTTCGAATCGAGGGGGACGCCGCCGATCAGCGCCTCGTGCTGGAAGGCGATTGTTCGCGAGTGAAATGGGTCGGCGCGGGAATGCGCTCGGGCAAGCTCACGATCGACGGCCCGATCGGAATGCACGCCGGGGCTGAAATGCGCGGAGGCTCGATCGAAGTCCAAGGGTGCGCGGGCGACTGGCTCGGCGCTGAAATGCGCGGCGGACTCATTCGGGTGCACAAAGACGCCGGACACCTCGTCGGCGGATGCTACCGCGGCGGCCGCGCCGGAATGCGCGGCGGCGCCATTCTCGTCGAGGGCAGTGCCGGAAACGAAATCGGGAACGCCATGCGGCGAGGATTCATCGCGGTCGGCGGGAACGCGGGCGACTTCACTGGCGTCTCCATGATCGCCGGCTCGGTGTTGGTGTTCGGCAAGCCGGGAATGCGCGCGGGGGCCGGCATGAAGCGCGGCACAATCGCATTATTCGGCGACACGCCCGAAGTTCTCCCGTCGTTTCGATTCTCTTGTCTCTACGAACCGCTATTCCTCGATATTTACATCCGCTTTCTGCGCGCGGCCGGGTTTTCTGTCCGCGAGGAATTGATTCACGGCATGTACCGGCGCTTCGCAGGCGACCTGGTTGCGCTGGGAAAGGGCGAGATCCTCGTTTTCGCGGGTTGACGTCGAACTGTGGCCTGACGCGCCTTGGGCGCATCCGAAGCGGGTTTCGGAGAAACCCGCCTACACTGAGGTCTGTGCATGAGTCTGCTCAAAATCGCCGGCGGTTCCGTCTATGATCCTGCCAACAGCGTCGACGGCCTGGTGCAAGACATTTGGGTCCAGGACGGCAAAATTGTCGCCGCGCCGGCAATCGCTGACGTCCGTCCTGCTCGCACGCTCGATGCCTCGGGCCTGGTGGTGATGGCGGGCGGTGTCGACATGCACGCCCACATCGCCGGGCCCAAAGCCAACCTGGCGCGCAAAATGCGGCCCGAGGACAAGCGGAAGGCGGCTCCGCTCCGCCGCACGCCGCTCACGCGCTCGGGGACGACGGGGAGTGTTCCCAGCACATTTGCCACCGGCTACCTGTACGCCGGCATGGGCTATACCACGGTCTTCGACGCAGCCATCCCGCCGCTCTCCGCCCGTCACGCGCACGAAGAATTCAACGACACGCCGCTGATCGACAAGGGATTTTTTCTCCTGTGCGGAAATAATCATTACGTCCTCGACCAGATCGCCGCCGGCAATCCGGAAAAGCTGCGGGCCTTTGTCGCGTGGCTGCTGCACGCGGCCAAAGGGTATGCCGTCAAGCTCGTCAATCCCGGCGGCGTCGAAGTCTGGAAACAAGGGGGCGACGATATCCACAGCCTCGATGGCGACGTCGGGCGGTTTCATGTCACGCCACGCCAAATCATCACTTCCCTCGCTCAAACGGCGCTCGACCTGGGGCTTCCCCATCCGGTCCACATTCATTGCAACAACCTCGGGCTCCCCGGAAACTGGAAGACGACGCTGGCAACGATGCAGGCGCTGGAGGGCCGCCGCGCGCATCTGACGCACATCCAGTTTCACAGTTACGGCGGCGACCCGGACGACCAGAGCCGCTTCGGGTCGAAAACAAGCGAATTGGCCGCGTATGTCAACGCGCATCCCCATTTGACCGTCGACGTGGGACAGGTCCTGTTCGGGGAAACGACGTCGATGACCGGCGACGGCCCCCTCGGCTATTACCTGCACAAAGTCACCGGGCGCAAATGGACCAATGCCGACACCGAAATGGAGGCCGGTTGCGGCATCGTCCCCATCAGCTACCGCGAGAAGAGCCTCGTCCACGCTCTGCAATGGGCGATCGGCCTGGAATGGTACCTGTTGATCAACGACCCTTGGCGGATCGCCATGAGCACCGACCACCCCAATGGCGGCTCGTTCGTGGCCTATCCGCAGATCATTCAGCTCCTCATGGACTGCACGTACCGGCGGGAAATTCTAAAGCGCGTTCCGTCTCGCGTGCTTGAGCGTTCGGTCCTCAACGACCTGGATCGCGAATACTCGCTTTACGAAATCGCCATCATCACGCGGGCGGCGCCCGCGCGCATGCTGGGCCTGGCTCACAAGGGGCACTTGGGCGTCGGCGCCGACGCCGATATCGCGATCTACACGCCTTCGGCCGACAAGCTCGCGATGTTTGAGCTTCCCCGGTATGTTCTCAAGGCGGGAGAAATCGTGGTCGAGCAGGGAGAAATCCGCCAAGAGTCGTTCGGTCGCACGCTGCACGTCGCGCCGGCGTTCGATGAGGGCG
>DATGKC010000097.1:0-2644 GCA_035294845.1 Planctomycetaceae bacterium
CATCTTTCACAAACATCGCATGTATAACCTGGGGGTCGCGCTGGCCGAGGGCGAAATCTGCGTCATTTGCGACTCCGACGCGATGTTCACCCCGACCTTCATCGAATCGATCATCGGCGCATTCGAACAACAGCCGCGGTCGGTCGTGCATCTCGATGAAATCCGCAGCGCGAGCCGCGAATTCTATCCCTTCAATTTTCCGACGTTCGATGAGTTTCTCGCCAGCCATTGCCCCAACTGGAGCGGCCGATCATCCAAGGGACTTTCCAAAAGCAATGACATGCTGCACGAGGCCAATTACGGCGCGTGCATGGCCGCCCGGCGCGACGATCTGATTGCCATCGGCGGGTCGGATGAACATCTGGATTATCTGGGCTACATTTGCGGACCTTATGAACTGACGTTTCGGCTGGTGAATGCCGGCTGCACCGAGCGCTGGCTGGGCCATGAATATTTGTACCACACCTGGCATCCCGGCGAATCGGGGTTCAACATCGATTTTCAGGGTCCCAGCGACGGGCGGGGCATGTCGATGCGAGCGCTCGAAGCCCGCGATTCCGGCAGAGTTCAGCCCGCACAGGAAAACGGAGCCATTCGCGCCCTGCGGGAAAACCCCCGATTAGTTCGGCGCGCAGCGCTCGCGCATTTGGAATCGCCCGAGGACGAACAATGGCGGTGCACGGCGCGCATGGCAGCCAGCGATAGGGCTCCGGCGATGATCGAGGCAGGATTTCTCGGCAAGTTCGACGTCTATTTCCATCGGCATGCCTGGTATGCCCTGGCGCCCGGCGGCCAGCCATTTGACCCGATCAAAGCAGCATCCGGCGAATATCTGAGAGGCCATTCGCGAGACGAGTTAGAGAGGGCAATCCGGCGAGACCGGCGGCTGAAGAACCCTGTTCGCAAGCTGCTGGCCGCTCTTTACTGGAGCTCGCGAAAACTGGCCAAGAGGTTTTTGAGCTCGTTGGGCTTGCGCGTCGGAAAACCTCCCGATCCCGATTGGCATCTGCCGCACATCGTCGGCGAGAATTTCCGGAACTACGATCTCGTCTACTTTCAAGGCCGGTTTTTTGGAATCGAGCAATCGCACGGTTCGTTCAAACCGTCCCTCGTCAACTCGGATTCGCCCGGACCATACGTGGCCGGCCGTTCGCTGCCCGAGCTAAAGCAAAAGATCATCGCGCACGACGACCGCGCGCCAAAGGCCCCGGCCAAACACGGCGAAATTGCTTCAGGGGGTGCACGACGCACTTTGCGCAAGGCTCATGCTCTCGCGGAAGGACCGCGCATCCATTCCCCCCTTAGCAAGGAGGGCCGGGGGGGTCGGGTGGAAAGTTGTACCGACAATTAGTCAACGCTTGGCCCGCGTGGCCCGCACTTTCGCAGAAATCCTGGCCAAAACGAGTTGCGCCCGGCGCTCCGCGTCTTGCACGGCCGCACCGTGCGCCGCACTCATATTATTGAGCAGCGTCTGCATCGTTTTCCGGTAAGCCTCCAGCTCGCGTTCGGTGTGCTCCATTCCCTCGAATCGCCGCCGCGGAACGACGTACTGCTGATAAACGGCCTCGAAGCTGCCGCGCTTCCCGATCGTACTCGTCACGCCGATGTGGTGGTCCTTCAGGAACCGCGCCAGTCGCGCCGCGGCGTCGCGCAGCCAGCGCCGGGCCTCATGCCATTCGCGCTGATCTTGCTGGTCGGCCCAGCGGCGCTCCTCTGAAGACAGGTCGCGGTTCAGAGAATTGATGCGCATGAGCGTCGCGTTGAGCTGCTTGGCGGCGCCGGCCAATTGCACTTCGATTTGCAGGCTGGCGTTCCAGTCGGATTCCATACGCGAAAAATTGCTTGTGCCGGCGCCTTCCTGGGCGATGGGAGCAAATCCGGCCGCCGCTGGAACAACGGAAGGAATCGAACCGACGAAAATGCTGATTGTCGAGTCGACGCCGGCTCCAGGCTCGGGGATCGGGTAGTCGAGCGCAGGATTGGCGCCATTTTGAGCATCATATGTCGCGCCATAAATCGACCAGGCCATCACGAGCCGCGCGTCGATTCCCAGCGATGCCAGCACTGATCTGATGGTCAAGGGCTGCCGGCGCCCGTAATCATGAAACGTTTCGTCCGGAATTCGCACCATCAAACCTTGCGGGGCAAGCGGCGGCTTGAACCAGGCCCACAGGAAGCTGTGCGGCTCGCCTGTGATGGGAATCGGTTCCCAGTTTGAAGAGGGAGGACGCGCGGCAAATTGCATGGTGGCGTCGGGCCGGCGGTGTCGCCGGTGGGCGTGGACGATTAAGTCACGATGACTGTGGGCAGCATAACACAGTTTGCCGCGACGATCATCACGCCAAAAGCGACTGCACCACCCGGCCGGAAACGTCGGTTAAGCGGAAATCGCGCCCCTGGTGCTTGAACGTCAGACGTTCGTGATCGACGCCCAGCAAGTGCAAGAGCGTGGCGTGCAGGTCGTGAACGTGAACGGGGTCTTCGACGACGTGAAATCCGAATTCGTCGGTCAGGCCGTGCGAATAGCCCGCCTTGACTCCCCCCCCGGCCATCCACATCGAGAAGGCCGAGTGGTGATGATCTCTGCCAGGATTGTCAAGATTTCCCTGGGCGATGGGGGTGCGGCCGAATTCTCCTCCCCAGA
>DATGKC010000098.1:0-3452 GCA_035294845.1 Planctomycetaceae bacterium
CACATACGTGACCGGAATGTGCTTTTCATTCATAGCTTCGACAATCTGGTCGGCCTCGGCCTTTTTGACGCGCGGGTCGTTCGCGCCCTGGCCGATCAACAGCGGCCGCTGGATGCGGTCGACGTGCGAGAGGGGCGAACGCTCTTTGAGAAACTCCTTGCCCTTTGAGCTCGTGAAATCGCCCACGCGGTCCTTGAACATTTGGACCATTGGCTGCCAATAGGGCGGAATCGACGCCAGCAGCGTCAGAATGTTCGAGGGGCCGACGATATCGACGCCGCAGGCGAAGACATCGGGAGTGAAAGTCAGACCCACGAGCGTCGCGTATCCGCCGTAGCTGCCTCCCATGATCGCCACCCGTTTTGGATCGGCGATTTTTTGTTCGATGGCCCATTGCACGGCGTCGATCAGATCGTCGTGCATTTTGCCCGCCCATTCGCGGTTGCCCGCGTTCACAAATTCCTTGCCGAAACCGGTCGAGCCGCGAAAATTCACCTTCAGCACGGCATAACCGCGATTTGCCAGCCATTGCGAGATGGGATCAAGTCCCCAAGTGTCGCGGCCCCACGGGCCGCCGTGCACGTTGAGAACCATCGGCAACGGCTCTTCGGGCAGGCCGTCGGCGTTGCGATCGGCGCCGGAAGGCAGCGTGAGGTAGCTGACCAGCTTCAAGCCATCGCGGGCCGTGATCACGACAGGCCGCATCTTGGCCAGCGGAAGGCCGGCCAGGTCTGCCCGGTTATTGAACAAGTAGGTCGCTTTTCGTTTCTGGCGGTCGTAGCGGTAATATTTCACCGGTCCGTCGTCGAGCATGTAGGCGATGATCCAGTGCTGGTTGTCGAGCGACTGGCTGACGACATTGACCTCGCCGTCTCCGGCCGTCCGCAAATATTCGAGATCGGCGGCGACCGCGTCGTTCAACACCTGCCATTCCTTGCGGAGATACGTGAACGTGACGGCATCGATGGTTTTTTCAGTGGGATGGGCCAACACACCCCCGATATCGGATTGCTCGTTTTGCGCAAGCACGTCCTGTTTGCCCGTTTCCAGATTCCAGGCGGTCAGCGCCCCGGTGTTCCGCCCGCGGCTGTCGATGAAGTAGAAAACGTCGCCCGACTTGTTGAACCCGACCGGAGAAGTCGTGAGCGTGTCTTCCATCGGCACTTTGGCGAATGATTCCCAATCGCCCTGCTCATTGTGCCGCAGGATTTCGTTTCCGCCGTCGGGGGAGAAACGCATGGCCATTCTGAGCTTGAAGTCGTCATCACTGATGTATTCGGCGAAGCCCTGTTTGTTCTGCTCGATCAAATTCCGCTCGCCGGTGAGAATGTTGACGCGATAAATGTCGTGCACCCGCTCGTCGCGGTCATTCAGGCCCACGAGAATTTCTTCGGGCACACGGTGGCTGACTTCTTGAATCCGGGCGTTAATCTTCTTGTCTTTCTTCTCCTTCTTTTCGTCGGTCTTGCCATCTGTCTTTTTATTGTCCTTGTCGGCAGGCTTTTCTGTCGCCAGCGACGTAAGATCTTTCGTGCCGCCGGAAACTAAATCGACGCAGTAAATATGCCAATTCTCGTCGCCCCCCACGTCTTGGGAATAGAGCAGGTGCCGATTGGTGAAAGTCCACGAATGCCTGCGAATTCCCCGCTTTTTGTCGCTGGTGACGGGCTTGGCCGCCGCCGGGTCGTCGGACGGGCCGACCCACACATTCAGCACGCCTTCGACAGGCGCCAGGAAGCTGATCTGTTTGCCGTCAGGACTGATCTGAGGGGCGGCTTTGTCGGGGTTTCCAAAGAGAATGTCGCGCGGAATGAGCGGCACACCCGCCAGGTACTTGGGCTCTTTTTTCGTGTCATTCACAATTTTTGTGTCTTTCACAGATCGTATTTTCGCGTCATTCTGTTTTTGATGGCTGCTGGGCGGAGCGAGAGTCTCTTGCGAGTCGCCTTGCCCCGAGTCAGACTCTTTTTCATCAGATTTCTCTTCCTTCGCCTTCTGCTCGTCTGCCTCCGCCTCCGGCTCGTCGTCGGGCGGCAGTTCTAGCGATTCCTGATTGTCAGCATCCCCTGGATCGGCCGCCTGATCGCCGATTGCCGGTTGATTTTTGGCGGCGCCGGCCGGCGCACCGGCGTCTTTGTCTACGACCGCGGGCAAGTCGCCTTTTGGCGCCGTCTGACCGGCGGCTTTGTCTTGCGGGCCGACCAGGGGCTTGCCTGGGGGTTCGCAACCGATGATGACGCCGGCCAGCACGATGAGCCACCAAAATGAACAGCGGACCTTTGCGCTCATGAAAGTCTCCTTGATCGGTTCAAATCGATCGGTTCAAATCATGTCGAGCTTGCGGTGCCGCACGCGCGGCGGACGGCTGCATTCGGCGCACAGGCCGTAGACTTCCAGGCGGTGTCCCGTCATGCGGAAGCCGTGTTCGGTGGCCACGGCATCCAGCGTGCGCGACAACGAAGCGTTCTCGAACTCGATCAACGTCCCGCATTTGCTGCAAATCAGATGATCGTGTTGCGGATAGCCGTAATCGTGCTCGTAAACCTCGCGATTGTGGCTGCGCGCGACCTTGCGCAAAAGTCCCGCCAGCACCATGTCGTCCAGAGCGCGATAGACGGTGGCGCGGCTTACTCTTTTTCCGTCGGTGCGGTTGGAGAGCCGGCTGACAAGCTGGTCGGTGTCGAAGTGCTCGTGCGACGAAAAGACTTCTTCGACAATCGTTTCCCGTTCGCGCGTGAGGCGCATTCCGCGGGTCGCCAGATATTCGCGGAATTTATCCGCCGGTGTGACGGCTACCGTCACCGTCGCCAGTTCGCTCACTATGACCCTTTCTCAAGTTCCAACAGCCGCTTCACCGCGATTTCGAGCTTCTCGGGCGTTTCGTAAGTTCCCGCTTCGATCGCCGCCTTGATTTCGGCCAACCGCTGTTCTCGAATGCCCGGCGTGCGGCTGGCTTCATCGAGCAATTTTCCCACGGCGGAGATCTCCACTTCGTCATTTGGCGAGGCCGGCCGCGCCGGCGCCGCGTCTTCGGGAGCGATTGCCGCGTCCGGCCGTTCGATGGGAGCAGCCGGCGCCGCTGAGCTGAGTCCACGCACTTCCATGCCAAGTCCCTCCCTCCATGCGGATAACGAATGCGGCTTTCTGGGAAATAAACCCGGCCGCGCGGCCCCGGCGGGCACGCTCTTCAAGGCCAGATCATAGCTGAAATCGGCCTCCGGAATCAATCCGGGCCCGCTGCGCGGTCGTGAGGCTTGAGTCCTGAGGCTTGAGGCAGCGCGTCGCGGCGAAGCCGCGTCTGGCGCGCCTCACGCCTCACGCCTCACTCCTCACTCCTCACTCCTCACTCCTCACTCCTCACTCCTCACTCCTCACTCCTCACTCCTCACTCCTCACTCCTCATACCTCATACCTCATACCTCATACCTCATACCTCATACCTCATACCTCAT
>DATGKC010000099.1:0-7783 GCA_035294845.1 Planctomycetaceae bacterium
CGGCCATCGAAGAGCGAGTATGAGAATTGATCGCCCGACCGCTCCTCAGCCCGGCCATGCGCGGCAAGAAGCAACAGCATCGGCCCGAGGGCGACACGGACCCAAAGCAGCGAACGAGTTTCCAATGACTTCATGCGAACCATCGTACTCATGGGAAAGGCGCAAAGGAACGGAACCGCGCCATTTGATCGCTCTCCCCGCGAGGCGCTTCGTGGTTTAGAATACTGCGAATTCATTTTGCCCCCATCGCCGGCGCCGCTCATGCACTCGCAAGATGTCGACTTGTCAGCTCTGGACCAGACCGTAATCGGGGCGATTCCGGCGGCCCATGAGACAGCGAACGGCGCTTCGCCGGCAGCCAAGGTCGAATTCGTCTCGGGGAGTGGCCCGAAGCTCGAAACAGAGACTCAGGCGCTCTTGCGCATTCGTTTGCGGGCCGCGGCAATCGTGCTTTTGGTCGCAGTGGCCGCATTTTTCGTCCGCGGCTTTTTCGTCGAAGACTCGCCGGCCCGTTGGGCTCAAGTCATCGTCGTATTGGCGATGGCAGCCGTTGTGTCGGTTCTCACATGGAAGGCGCTAACGCTGTCGCAGCTACGGTGGATTGAAGCCGCGACATTCGCGCTCATCGCCATTTATCTGGGCATCTATGAACGCGAGCTCGTGCTGCTCAAAGCCGATGTGGGAAATCCAGCTTTCGAGCTGGCCGCCGTAAAAAGCTGCGTTTTATATTTCTTTGCCGTGATCCTCTTGTACGGAGCGTTCATTCCCAACACCTGGCAGCGGGCGGCTCGCGTGCTGATTCCGACAGCGCTCGTCCCTTTTGCCGTGATCGGGCTGGTGCGGTTGAATTCCACCGCGGTGAGCGCCATTGCCGACCAGGTCGCAGATTTTGAGCAAATCAGCGACAACGTGATCATGATGACTCTGGGTGTCGTGGCCTCGCTCTATGGAACCCATATCATCAACACATTGCGTATCGAGGCCTTCCAGGCCAGGCAAATGGGCCAGTACCGCCTTAAAGAGCGGCTCGGGGCAGGGGGGATGGGCGAGGTTTATCTGGCCGAGCATTGCCTGCTCAAGCGCCCCTGCGCCATCAAATTCATCCATCCGCAGAGCCAGTCCGACCCGGCGGCGATTCTTCGCTTCGAACGCGAAGTGCGCACCACCGCCAAGCTGTCGCATTGGAACACGGTCAACATTTTCGACTACGGGCGAACGGAGGACGGCACTTTTTACTACGTCATGGAGTACTTGCACGGGCTGAATCTGGCCGATCTCGTCAATCGCTATGGGCCGATGCCGCCGGAGCGCGCCATTCACCTGCTTTGCCAGGTTTGCCGGGCACTGCACGAAGCGCACGGGGCGGGGCTCGTGCACCGCGATATCAAGCCGGCCAATATTTTTGCCGCCCGGCTCGGCGGAATCTGCGACGTGGCCAAGCTGCTCGACTTCGGGTTGGTGAAGCACACGACCAATGGCGCTGCGACGAACGACGAGCAAGATGGCACGATCAGCGGCTCCCCTTTATATATGCCGCCCGAGCAGGCTGTCGCCGCCGGCGAGCCCGACGCTCGCAGCGACATTTATTCGCTGGGCGCGACCGCGTATTACCTGCTCACCGCGACGACGCCATTCCAAGAGACGAGCATCGTGCGGCTGATGCTGGCCCACGCGCGCGAGCCGGTTGTGCCTCCGTCGCAAAGGCAGACGGGCCTGCCGCGCGACCTCGAACAAATCGTGCTCAAGTGCCTGGCGAAAAGACCGGCCGATCGGTTTCAAGACGCCCTGAGCCTCGAGCGCGGCCTGTCGGGATGCGCCAACGCCGGAAGCTGGACGGATCGCGACGCCCAGCAGTGGTGGCATGAGAAGTGGGAATCGGAAGGGATGAAGGAAGGCGGGGGGGCCACGAGCTCAGCCCGCACGACTGACTGCCCAGGATAATTCGCCTGTAGCGGAACTCGCCGGAGTTCAGGCGATGCGAATACGGCTCTGAACTCTGGCGAATTCAGCTACGGCACCTTGAGATCGACCAGCGGCAGAACCGCATTCATGCTTCCCGAGCGGAAGCCGTCGAGATCGAGCGTCACGTATTTGAAGCCCAAGGTGTGCAGCCTGTCGCACACCGCCTGTCGAATCTCTTGATCGGCCAACCGGGCCAGATCGGCAATGGAGATCTCGATTCGCGCCAGATCGTTGGCTTCATGGCGCACGCGCAGCTCGCGCACGCCCAGCGCTCGCCGGAGGAATTGCTCGGCCTGATCGACGCGGCCGACGCGCTCGGGCGTGACTTCCAACCCATAGGCGATGCGGCTGGAAAGGCAGGGGGAAGCGGGCTTGTCCCAGATCGGGAGTTCCCAGTGGCGCGCCAGCGCCCGCACGTCTTCTTTCGTGAGGCCGGCTTCGATCAGAGGGCTTTTCACGCAATGCTCGTTTGCCGCGCGCATTCCCGGCCGGTAGTCGCCTCGATCATTGAGATTGGCCCCATTGACGATCACGTCGACCGCCAATTGCGGCGCGACGCGCTCCAATTGCGTGTACAGCTCGGTTTTGCAGAAGTAGCAACGGTCGGGCGCGTTTTTGAGGTAATCGGCGTTTTCGAACTCGTCTGTCAGAAGAATGCGATGAGTGATTCCGATCAGGCGGGCCAGTTCTTCAGCCTCGTCGCGTTCCCCCTCGGCCAGGCTGGGGCTGACGGCGGTGAACGCAAGCGCCTTCTCGCCGCAGGCGAGTTGCGCCGCCTTGGCGACGACCGCGCTATCGACTCCGCCCGAGAACGCGACGCCCACGCGGCCATAGCCGGCCAAGAGCGAAAGAAGCCGTTCTCTCTTGGCTTCGAGCGTTTCTGAGAATGCACACATGACATTTTTTGTACCACACGAACCCTGCCTTCACAACGACAAGTTTTGCCTATACGATGAAGATCGAGTATGGTCTGGCACACTGGACAGGCCGTGCCAGTCGGGTTCCGTTCTGTGGATCGAAAGAGGGTTTCCCCCGATGAAGTCGCACGTCGCGTGGCTGAGCCTCTTTTCGGCCGGCTGCCTGGGGTTCTTGGTATCCGCCGCGACTTCCGCCGGCGTGACAGCCGAGCACCGCAAGCAAATCGACGAGATCAAACGCGAAATCGCCAAAGTCCCGGCGCTGCTCGCCAAAAAAGAGGTTGATGAAGCGCAGAAGTTGCTCGGCGAGGCAGAGGGCAAGCTCAAACAAATCGCCAAGGACGCGGGCGTTGCCGAGCAAGATAAGCCGCTCGGGCCCCTCCTCAAGCAAATTGAGCAGCGCCGCGAGTCGATCGCCAAGCGCCGCGGCGGACCTGCTGCGGCAAGCGGTGCAGGGGCCTTCGAGCGCGACGTGGCCCCCATTCTGACCGCCCGCTGCATCAAGTGCCACGGCGCCGACAAATCGAGCGCCAACCTGCGCATGGACACTTTCAATGGCATCATCCAAGGAGGCGAGAACGGCGGCCTCGTCATCCCCGGAAAGCCGCAGGCCAGTTTGCTCGTCCAGCGCATCTCGGCCACCGGCGATGAACGCATGCCACGGGGCGGCAATCCGCTGGAGCCCGACGAAATCAAAAAGATCGTCGCCTGGATCGCCGGCGGAGCGAAATATAGTGGCGACAATTCGACCCCGATCTCCAGTCTCAAGCCGGCCGAGCCAGCGAAAACGGACGCGGCTCCCGTCGCGATCAAAAAGCCTACTGGAAATGAAACCGTCTCTTTCAAGAATGACATCGCCCCGTGGATGGTCAATCTGTGCGTCGGCTGTCACAGCGGCGAGGGGCGGGGTCTCCGCCAGACCGGCCTTTCGCTGGAAACATTCGAGAAGTTGATGAAGGGAGGCAACGGCGGCCGCGTCGTGGTTCCCGGCAATACGGAAGAGAGCAAGCTCTGGCAGTTGGTCGGAAAACAAGACCCGATCAAAATGCCTCCCGGACAGGCGCTGATCACTCCCACCAACCATGCCAACTTGAAGACGTGGATCGAAGAGGGAGCGACCTTCGACGCTTCCGACCCGAAAGCGCCGCTCAGAAACATCGTTCCCTCGGAAGCCGACAAACGTGCCAAGGAACTGGCCGCGCTCAGCCCCGAAGAATTCGCCCGGCGCAGAAAAGAGCGCGCCCAGGCCCTGTGGAGCGCGGCATTCCCCAATGAGTCTTCGGCTCAGTTCGAAAACGACGCTTTCATCGTTACGGGGAACGCGCCCGAAGCGCGTCTTCAAGAAATCGGGGGATGGGCGCACACCGATGCCGACGCCTTGCACAAAGTGTTCAAGATCAAAGAGCCTTTGATTTGGCGCGGCAAGCTGATTGTGTTCGTCTTCAAAGACCGGTTTTCGTACACCGAATTCGCGCAGACGAATGAGCGAGTCGAGATTCCCACCGAGACGAAGGGCCACTCGCGCGTAACGGCCAATGCCGGCGAGGCGTACATCTGCTTGCAAGACGTGGGCGACAGTCCCACTGACGATTTTCCAGCGGTGCGGGTGCAGCTCACCGGACTTCTGGCAGAGGCGCTCGTCCAGCGTTCGCCGAGCCGCGCGCCCGACTGGGCCGCGCGGGGAATCGGCCTGGCGCTGGCTGCCCGCAGCGACGCCAAGAACCCGTACTTCCGTCATCTCGTGGCCGCGACGCACCAGGCTCTGCGCGGGCTCGATGGAAATAAGCCGCAAGAGCTGTTCGCCAACGGCACTTTTTCCCCCGCCGATCTGGCCCCCGTGGGTTACACGCTTGTTTCGTACTTGCTGAAAGTCGGCGGCGAGGCGCAGTTTGTGCTATTCCTCGATCAGACCGGCTCGGGAAAAAACCCGGACGACGCTCTCAAGCAGGTTTACCGAACCGATGCGGCCAGCCTGGCTCGCTCGTACCGCGCCTACGTCGACAAACTCCCCGGCGCCAAAGGAGCCGGAAAGAAATCGAAAAAGTGACGCCGAGCCGCGGTGTTTTAGACGCCGCGCGAGTCCGGTCCGGCAGCTTTCAGCCCATCACCGTCAGGAGCGCCGATTTTGCGTGCCGTCGTTCAACGGGTTTCCCGGGCGCGGGTTTCCGTCGCGGGTGAAACGATCGGCGCGATCGATCGGGGATTCGTCGTTCTGCTCGGCGTGGCTGAAGGCGATGCTCCGGAAGACGTCTCGTACCTGGCCGAAAAAATCGCCGGCCTTCGCGCTTTCGAAGACGGCGACGGAAAAATGAACCTCGCGCTGGGCGACATCGGAGGCCAAATGCTCATCGTCAGCCAATTCACGCTGCTGGGCGATTGTCGCAAGGGACGCCGGCCGAGCTTCGACAAAGCGGCCAAACCCGATCTTGCCCGCGAGCTGTACCTGGCGTTTGTAGCCCAAATCCGCGAGCGGGGAATTGGCTTCGCGACGGGTCGCTTTCAGGAACACATGCTCGTGGAACTGGTCAACGACGGCCCGGTGACGCTCATGATCGACAGCCGCCGGGCGTTCTGACCGGGCATTTTTCCGCGGGAAAAACAGAGGTCGAATTAAACATAACAGACATTATCGGACGTCGCCCAGCCGAAGTTTCTGCCCGATTTCTGCTCCGATGGAAAGGAACCGCCACGGCCAAAGCGTGCCGGCTACGGCAAAGAGGGCCGCCCGTTTGCGGTTGGCAGCGCTGCCTGCTCGTCGAAGACGCCGATTTTTCTGAACTTCTGATACCGCCCCTCCAAGAGCTGCTCGAGCGGCACGGCCGACAGCTCCCGCACCACCCGCATCAGGTGCATCTTCAGGAGAATGGCGGTCTGGCGATGGTCGCGGTGGGCCCCGCCAAGCGGCTCGGGGATGATCTCGTCGATGATTCCCAGGTTCAACAGGTCTTTGCTGGTGAACTTGAGGGCTCGCGCGGCCTTGTCCGCGAACTTCCGGTCCTTCCAGAGGATGCCGGCGCATCCCTCGGGGCTGATGACCGAATAGTACGTGTGCTGCAGCATGGCGATATGGTCGCCGATGCCGATGCCCAGCGCCCCGCCCGAACCCCCTTCTCCGATCACCACGCAAACGATGGGCGTTTCGATGCGCGGCATTTCGCGCAAATTGAACGCGATCTGATAGGCCTGACCGCGCTCTTCGGCGCCGACTCCCGGATACGCCCCCGGGGTGTCGATGAAGCACACGACGGGAAGCCGATACTTGGCCGCCATCTGCATCCGCGAGAGGGCCTTGCGATAGCCTTCCGGGTGAGGCGAGGCGTTGAGCGTGGCGTTGCGTTCTTTGATCGTGCGCCCTTTCTGCTGGCCGATGAACATCACCTTGCGCTCGTCGAGCTTGGCAAAGCCGGTGAGAATCGCGGGATCGTCTCCAAACGCCCGGTCGCCATGCAGCTCGACGAACTCGTCAAACACCAGCTCGAGATAATCGCTCGAATGCGGGCGCTCGGGATGCCGCGCGACCTGAACGATTTCCCACGCATCCAGCTTCTCGAACACCTCGCGCTTGAGCCTGGTCAGATCGACCCGCATGCGGCGGATGGCGTCGCGCGTTTCAAAATCGGGATCGGCGACCGCTTCCAGCTCGGCCAGCTTCCCTTCCAACTCGTAGATGGGGCGCTCGAACGGCAGTCGTTGGGCGGGGGGCATCGTGCGTCAGCTCTCCGGCGGCAATTCGTCGAAGCCGGCCAGATCACCGATATGAAAACCTTCGCCCGGCTTAGGGGCAGGCGCCGGCGGTTTTTTGACGGGCTTGGGCGGCGCAGGCTTGGGGGCCGGAGCAGGGGGCGTCGTCCCCCGCCCCGCGGGCTGAACGGGGACCACCGGCACCGCGGTCGGCGGCGGGACCGGCGCGGGTTTCTGTGGGACGCCAGGAGCGGCCTGCACGGGCGCGGCAGCCGCCATCGGTGGCCCCGGCACTGGCGCTTGAGGCGTCGCCTGCGGTGGCTGCTGAATCCACGGTCCCGCCGGCATTCCCGAAGCGGCCGCGCCGGGGGCGGCCGGCATGACCCAGGGCGTCGGCCCTTGTGGCGACGGCATGAGCGGATAGGGCGCCATCGGCATCATGGGACCGGGCTGCATCATCGGCCCCGGCTGCATCATGGGACCGGGCATCATGTGACCTGGCATCATGGGCTGCATTGGACCGGGCGCCATTCCCGGCATGGGATGCATGGGCATTTGCGGGCTGGGCGAGTTGGCCGCGGGGCGCGCCCCCTGCCCGGCCGCTGATGTCGCCGCGGCTGGAGGATTTACGGCCGGCTTTTTTTTCTTCTGCAGCGTGGGCGCTTCGACTCCGAACTTTGTTCGCAGCGCGTCGGTGCGGCTGTCGAGTCGCTCGCCGAGAACCATTTTGAGCTCTTGCTCGGCCTTTTGCTTTTCGGTGAGCTCGACTTTTTCGGTGACTTCCTCTTTGAAGATCGGCGCATTGCGGAATTCGGACATGAACTCGGCGATTTTCTTTTGCCGCTGTTCCGGTTTTTTCGCCAGCATCCGCTGCACGATCATGTCCATTTCCTGAGTCACGTTGGGGTTGAATTCCGAAGCGGCAGGGGCAGGCTCGCCCAGGTGTCTCAGCAACAGGTCTTTGGGTGTCGAACCTTTGAAGGGCGGCTCGCCGGTGAGCAGCTCGAACAAGGTGACGCCCAGGTTGTAGATGTCGGTTTGACGAGTGAGCGGCTTGCCGAGAATCTGCTCGGGGGCCATGTAGGTGCGGGTCCCCTGCACCGTCGATTGCTTGCGGTGCAGCATCTTCGACAGTGCGCCGGCCGACCGGCAGGCCAGCGAAAAGTCGATGATTCGCACTTCCGACGACTTGTTCATCAGAATGTTGTCGGGTTTGATGTCGC
>DATGKC010000100.1:0-2508 GCA_035294845.1 Planctomycetaceae bacterium
GCTCAGGCGCTCGGATCACATGGGGGCTCCGCCGCCGAGAGTCACGCGCGGATGCTCGAAGAGAAAGCGGCCGAGATTCCTCTGGGTCGAATCGCCGAAGCCGCCGACATCGCCAACGCCGTCGCGTTTTTGGCGTCATCCGAATCGGACTATATGACGGGCGCCTCGATCATGGTCAGCGGGGGAACCGTGATGGCATAGCGCTCAGTACCGCGGCAGCTTGGGATCAATCTCGACGGCCCATTCGTCGATGCCGCCGGCCATGCTCTTGACGTTGGCAAACCCCTGACCTCGCAGCCAGTGCGTAACTTTGAGGCTGCGACCGCCGTGATGGCAGTGCACGACGATTTCGCGCTCTTTATAGGCCTCGAGCTCCGCCAGCCGATCTTGGATCACGCTCATGGGGACGAGCTTGGCCCGATCGATGTGCACCTTCTGATACTCATCGGCCTCGCGACAATCGACGAGCAGGAAGTCGGCTTTGGCGTCGAGCATTTTCTTGACGCTCTTGCAGTCGATTTCGAGGGGAATGTTTGCAGGTTGGGCCATGGTTCATTGTCCAATCATGGGCGGCAAGCGCGTAACGCAGGCGGGCGAAGGCCATTCTCGCCGCCGGCCGCGGATTTGGGAAGGGACAATGAGGCTTGAGTCCTGAGGCTTGAGGAATGGGGACGGCAGTCATCCAAATTCACTCAAGCCTGTAGCCTCAAGCCTCAAGCCTACTGTCAGTCATCGCCGACTTCGAGGACCGAGAGAAAGGCCTTCTGCGGGATTTCGACCTGGCCGAACTGTTTGAGGCGCTTTTTGCCTTCGCGCTGCTTGGCCCACAGTTTGCGCTTGCGGGTGATGTCGCCGCCGTAGCATTTGGCGGTCACGTTTTTGCGCAGAGCCGAAATCGTTTCCCGCGCGATGATGCGCGTGCCGATCGCCGCCTGGATCGGAATCTCGAACTGATGCTTCGAAATCTCTTCTTTGAGGCGTTTGCATAAGCCTCGCCCGCGGCGCTCGGCCTGATTGCGGTGCATGATCGTCGCCAGCGCGTCGACCCGCTCGCCCTTGACGAGGATATCGACTTTCACCAGGTCGGCCGGCCGGAAACCGATCACCTCGTAGTCCATCGTCCCGTACCCGCGGGTGATGCTCTTGAGACGGTCGTGCATGTCGTAGATCACTTCGGCCAGCGGCAATTCGTACGCAAGCTGGGCCCGCGTGGGGCCGAGGTATTCGGTGTTCTTGTAGACTCCCCGCCGGTCTTCGCAAAGCTGCATGATCGGTCCGATAAATTCGGCCGGAATGATGAAGTTCACCCGCACCACCGGCTCGCGGAACTCCTTGATCCCCCCCGTCGTGGGGACCTCCTGCGGATTGTCGATGCGTTGCGCCGTGCCGTCGTTCATGAGCAGCTCGTACGTCACGTTGGGAGCGGTTTGAATCAGGTCGATGTCGGCTTCTTTTTCAAGCCGCTGCTGGATGATCTCCATGTGCAGCATGCCCAAAAATCCGCAGCGAAACCCGAATCCCAGGGCGTCGCTCGTTTCGGGGGCGAACGAAAAGCTGGCGTCGTTGAGGCTCATTTTCTGCAATTCTTCGCGAAGCTTCTCAAAGTCGGTGCTTTCGATCGGGTACATCCCGCAGAAAACCATTTGCTGGGGCGGCTTATATCCGGGCAGCGCCTGCGCGGCCGGGCGGCCGGCCAGCGTCACCGTGTCGCCCACGTGAACGCTCCCCAGCTCCTTGATGCCCGCGATCACGTATCCCACCTGCCCGGGACCTAGCTCGTCGCATTTCTTCATGTCGGGCCGAAATTGTCCCACTTCGAGCACTTCGTGCGTGGTTCCCGCCTTCATGAACAAGATCTTCATTCCCGGCACGACGCGCCCGTCGCGGACGCGCACGTAGGTCACCACGCCGCGGTAATTGTCGTATTTGCTGTCGAAGACAAGCGCCTGCAACGGGGCGTCGGTCTTTCCCGAGGGAGCGGGAACGCGCTCGATCAAGGCTTCGAAGACGCTTTCGATTCCGATCCCCGATTTGCCGCTCACCATCAATACGTCGCTGCGCGCGATCCCCAGCACCGTGTGCATCTCGTCGAGCACCTCCTCGGTGCGCACGACCGGCAGATCGATTTTGTTGATGCAGGGGATGATGACGAGATTGGAGTCGATGGCGGCATAGGCGTTGGCGACCGTCTGCGCCTGCACCCCCTGGAATGCGTCGACCAGAAGCAGCGCGCCTTCGCAGGCGGCCAGGCTGCGCGAGACTTCGTAGTGGAAATCGACGTGCCCCGGCGTATCGACCAGGTTGAGCTCGTAATCGCGCCCCTCGTATTCGCAGTGGATTGCCACCGCACGCGCTTTGACCGTGATCCCGCGCTCGCGCTCGACGTCGAGGTCGTCGAGAATCTGCTCGCGAAACTCGCGCTGCGTGATCGTGCCGGTTTTCAGCAGCAATTGATCGGCCAGCGTGCTCTTGCCGTGGTCGATATGAGCCACGATCGAAAAATTGCGA
>DATGKC010000101.1:0-2579 GCA_035294845.1 Planctomycetaceae bacterium
CCCACGATCAGAACCAGTATCCCGCTGAACACCGATTCCATTGGTTTGGCTCCCGATTTACGTTTCCAAAAAAAGCCTGCATTCACGGCCGCGATTGGCCCAAGCACTCTACGTGCACCCGCAACTTTGTCGGCATCTGAACTCTGGCGAGTTCAGCTACCGTGGCGATCACCGATTTACTTGACGTTCACTTGCAGCTCTTGCATCGAGGTCGATCCCTTGACGACGAGGCGCAATCCCTCTTCTTTCATGTACAACATGCCGTTCTTGCGAGCCTCGGCGCGAATGGCCGAGACCGGCGCGTTCTCGCGAATCATGTCTTTCAGACGTTCGGTGATCACGAGCAGCTCGAACACGCCCATGCGTCCCTTGTACCCCAGACCGGTGCAGTTGGGGCAGGGCGCGTCGGAGTTCGAGGGAGGACGATAAAAGGCATCGACTTTGTCGGCCGGCAGTCCGGCCTGCTTCAGCAGCTCGGGTTTGGGAGCGTATTTCTCCTTGCAATCGTCGCACAGCTTGCGGACCAGTCGCTGGCCGAGAATCGCCGAGAGGGCCGACGACAGAAGAAACGGCTCGACCCCCAGATCGACCACGCGGTACAAAGCGCTGATCGTGTCGTTGGCGTGGACGGTCGAAAACACCATGTGCCCGGTGTTGGCCGCCTGGCAGGCGATTTTGGCCGTCTCGGCGTCGCGGATTTCGCCGATCATGACGATGTCGGGATCTTGCCGCAAAATGCTGCGCAGCGCGTTGGGAAACGTGTTTCCCGCCTTGACGTTCACCTCGATCTGCGTGACGTTGGCAATCTTGTATTCGACGGGGTCTTCGACGGTGATGATGTTTTGCTGATACGAATCGAGCTCGTTGAGCACGGCATACAGCGTGGTCGACTTTCCGGCGCCGGTGGGACCGCAACTGAGAAACATCCCATGCGGCTGGTTGATGATCTCGCGAAGCTGCTCTTGCATCTGCTTGCGCATGCCGAGCTGCTCGAGCTTGCTCACGGAGTTGGCCTGGTCAAGAATGCGCAGGCTGAGTTTTTCTCCCTCGCGAGTCCCCTGGGAGGCGGCCCGGAAATCGATCAGCCGCTTTTCGAGCTGGGCGCGGAATGAGCCGTCTTGCGGCTTGCGTTTTTCCGTGATATCCATCGCCCCCAGGACTTTGAAGATATTGATGATCGACTCGCCCATCGTGCGATCGAACGGTTCGGTGGGGTACATCACGCCGTCGATGCGGTAGCGGGCCGAGTATTCGTCTTCTTTAGGCTCCATGTGCACGTCGGTCGCCCGCCGCATGATGGCGTCGTAGATCAGCTCTTTGGCGGCGACGAAACCGCGGGATTTTTCGGCCTGCTTCGATCGGCCATCGTCGTTTCCCTTTCCGCTCGATTTGCCGATGAAGCGAATCGGGGGGCCGAGGGCCGAGTCCCGGCTGCCCTTCGAGCCTCCGATATGGATGCCGATTTTGGCGCAGCCGCGGATGACCAGCCCTTTGATGTGGGCCGGCGTCATGACCTTGGCCGATTCAGGGACGCGGCCGTTGCGCTCTCTGATATAGAAGCCCAGGGGAACGCCGTAGGCCAGCAGCAGCGCGGGGAACGCCAGAATAAACGCGGGAAGGGTGACGACGGCCACAAAGCCGACAACGCCCACGAGGAACACCAACGAATTCCAAAGCTCGTAGTTCAATTTGAGCGCGCGTCCGTCTTCGTCGACCCATTGCGTGGTGTGGGCCCAAAGCAGGAAGAGCGCCAGAATCGGGACCAGCCCCAACAGGCTGATGTAAAAGCCGGAATTCGCCGCTCCGCCGGCCTGGTTTCCGCGATAAAAGCCGGCGGGACTGCGCGGAAATTCTCCCGACGAGGCCCCAGCAGAAACATTGGCCGGCGCTGCTTGACCCGGAGCCCCAACCCCCGGCGGCTGAGCGCGTGCGGCGGTCGGAATTGCCACAACCAGCGCCAGCAGGGCAAATACAGTGCAAAGGCCCGATTTCACGGCTGTTGTCCTAAAATTCACCACGGCTGCGGCAGGCAGTGCGATCCTTCCGCAAGCCGGCTTTCACAACCATCGTTTCGCCCAGCCCAAACTTAATGTAGCAACTTTCGCGATCTGCGTTGAAAACGTTCAAAAGACTCGCGCGGATGAAAAATTCTCGAATGAAGCCCGACAAAATACAGTTGGCGAGCCGGCGGAATTATATCCCGCGCAAACCGCCGCCGGTTGATCGCTTGTCGGCCGTTTCACCTCAAATTACGACAGACCAAAGGCGACAGCTTGCAATAACATGAGGTTCGACGGGATTTGCGGCAATTGTCTCAATTTGCGTCGTTCGAGGAAAGTGAGAATCAAAACTCACGACGTTTAAGACGGGCCAGCCGCCGGAAAATTCCTCGGATTCCGGGGAGTGGCTCACAATTCGTCCAGAAATATTCCCACGAAGAGCCGCCGCGCCGGGGGGTTTGACATTGAATATTCCCGCCGCCTTGATAGAGTTGTCAGATCAGAAATCGATTCATAAAGCAGGATGGAAGAATGTCGATCACGAAAGAGCGTAAGACGGAGATAATCCAAGAGTTCCGA
>DATGKC010000102.1:0-5458 GCA_035294845.1 Planctomycetaceae bacterium
CACGCACCGCGAGGGAGCACACACCGCGTTGCCACAATAGTGGACAGTCATTCGCATTCCCTCGGCAGCCAGCCGATCGACATTCGGCGTGCGAATTCTTTTCTGGCCGAAGCATCCCACGTCGCCGTAACCCAGATCATCGCAGAGCAAAAAAACGATGTTGGGTCGCGTCGTTTCGGCAGCGCACATCGTTCGATCTGCAAAGCCGGCGACCATCAAAACCGTCAACCACGAGATGAAAACCGGCATTCGGTTTGAGAATCGGTTCATGATGGTTTCTTCCTCTCTCATGAGTGCGGCGCACGGGACTCGTCAGGAACCTCGACTGCCGACTTTGTCGAATCGACCAGCAGCCAACACGTTGCGCCCGCCAGCAGAATCGCGGAGTAAACCGCAAACGCCGGGTCCCACTGGGCGCGGCCGGTGAAGCCCAGACTTTTCCGGTAATCGGCGAAACTCCCTAGAAATATCGGGGACGCAATGGCGCCAGGAACCCCCAATGAATTGAGCAGGCCGAACATGGCGCCCAGATGCTTGCCGCTGATATCCATTGTGACGGCCCACCAATTGGAGACCTGGGCTTGTCCGCAGACGCCGGCCATTGCAATGCAAAGGCAAGCTGCCGTGGGTGAATCGCAATAGATGCTGCCGCCGAGAAATAGGCCGGCGGCCGCCACGAGAGAGAAGCCCAAAAGCCGCCGCGTCCAGCGCGTCTCGCCCGTCCATTGAACGACGCTCGTGCTGAGCGGACCCCCGCAAAATGAGCCGATCGCCGCTCCAGCCAGCACAGAGCCAGACAGCCACCCCGACTTGCTCTCGCTGACGCCCCTGGCTTCTTCCAGATATGTGGGAAGCCAGAACATATACATGTACGACGCGAACGCCGAGGCGGTCATGATCAATCCCATCAACCAAACATTGGCTGACGACAAGACGAGTCGCCACGGAATGGCGGGATGCTCGGTCGTTCCAGGCTCGGCCGAGGCGTTGCAGAGCGCCTTCTCCGCGTCGTTGACCGCCGGATGCGAGGCCGGATCATCGCGAAACCACCAATAAAATAATGAGCCCCAGACGACTCCCAAACTTCCCAAAATGACGAACGACAAGCGCCAGCCGACCGCTTTGATCAGGTACGTGGCCACGATCGGGGAGACCGCCCCGCCGAGCTGCATGCACGTGAGAATGATGCCCTGCGCCATTCCGCGTTCGTGAACAGGAATCCAGCGGGCGACGACGCGTGCCGTGTTCGGCAGCGCCCCGGCCTCGCCCGCGCCGAACAGAAAGCGGATCAGCAGCAGCAAGACAAAACTGTTGAAGACGAGCGGCACATCCTGCTGCCAGCTCCGGAATGCGAGATGATACGTGATGCCGCTGTCGAACGAGAATTTCCAAACGCAACCCGTGAGCGCCGTAAAGACCGACCACCAGAGCACAATTCGCGTCAAGACGCCGCGCGAGCCGAAGCGGTCTCCCCATCGTCCGGTTGGCACCTCGAACAGACCATAGGCGAGTGTAAAGGCCCCGAACACGAGTCCCATTTGCGTGTGCGAAAGACCGAGATCCCGCTCAATCGCGCCCCTGGCCTTGCCGATACAAATTCGATCGACGTACAGCACGAACACAAGCGTCGACAAAAACGCCACCACCACAAAGCGGGCGCGGGTCGGGCGGGTGGGGTTCTCCATCGGCGGTTGGGCGGGTGTGCGTCAGTGGGTGGGGAGTGAAAATTCAGGCGGGCCGGCGGTGCACGACAAATCCGGGCACGGCCACGGGAATGGAAAACAGTGTTCTGCCGGCGGTGATATAAAGCGTTTTGAGGTCGTCGCCGCCGAAAGTGACATTCGTCAGCACGTCTTCAGGGATCGGGATTCGGCCGACGAGCTTTCCCTCGGGTGTGATGACATAAATTCCCGGCGGCACTTCGTCGGTCTCGTGCGGCGAGCGGGGGCGGTAGATTCCGGCGGCCACAAACAGGTTGCCGCGGGAATCGACAACCATGCCGTCGCCGCCGCGGCCCGGCGCGAAGTCGAATACCAGCCGCTGCCGGCTGGGAACCCCGTCAGCCGGCAAATCAAACGCCCAAATCTTGCGATTGCCTCCTGCCACCGGGCAACTATCGACGACGTAAAGCGTTTTTTCGTCGGGGCTGATGGCGATTCCATTGGGCCGCTGGATCGCCGGCTGGGTGATGACGCGCGTCACTTTTGCGTCGGGATCGATGCGATACACCGATTCGTCCTGCATTTGCATGCTCGAACGATCGCCGTAACAAGGGTCGGTAAAAAAAAGCCGCCCGCCGGAGCAAGCGGCGATGTCGTTGGGCGAATTGTATTGCACTCCCGCGAAGCGTTCGGTGAGCACTTCGACGTTGCCCGTGGCGATATCGGTGCGCGTGATGCGCCGCCTGCCGTGGGGGCCGAATTCGTTCCCCTCGCAGGTGAGCAGTCGCCCTTGCGCGTCGAACAACAGGCCGTTCGCGCGGCCGCTGTCGGCCCGCCACACCGCCGTCTGGCCCGAGCGCGTGTCGAACTTCAGGATGCGGTTGTTCCAAATATCGGTGAAAAAGACGTTTCCCTGGGAATCGGCCGCGGGGCCTTCAAGGAAGGCCACCGTGGTGGCCGGCGCGACTTTCACGTCGGCAGCCACAATATCGCGCGGCAGAGGCGTGGCATGAAGATCGGGCATGGCGAATCAATTCTGGGGTCCGAAATTCGAAATCCGGCTCACGTCTTTTGACTGGGAGAACGATGAAAATGCACGTGCTTCCAGCGGCCCTCCTGGCGCTGCCAGATTCGCGTCTCTTCGGTGCCGCGGGTCAGCGCGTTGCCGTCGGCATCGACGAATTGGGTCAGCCGATAATAGGCGACGACGGCCACGTCTCCCATCACGCGGACGTGAGGATCGCAAATCGAATTCTGCGGCTTGACCTGTCCGCCGCTGAGCTTGAAGTAGAAACTATGAAAATCCAGGCCCTGAACGAAGTGCCCCAGCGCTTCAGGTTCAAACGCCGTCAACGACGAATCGCACAGATCGGAATACGTGTTCCAATCACCCTGCGCGATGGCGTCGAGCAGCCGCTGACTCAGCCGCAACAATTCGTCTTCGATCTCTTGCGACATCAGGAATCCTTGAGGAATTTGCGAAGCTCATCGTCGGAATCGGACTCACCCGAAGCCGCATCTGCGGGTGGAGCGGCGGGATTCGCCGTCGTTTTCTTGCGGCGCAACAGGTCCAACAGCCTCCAGCCGCCGGGTTGTTCGGATGTACCGGAACCCGTCGTCGCAGATTCATCATCCGGCGCGCCGGGCTCAGCCGGCTGGTCGACGACGAACGGGGTCTCTTCGGTATCGGCTTCGGCGGCCGCGGCCAATTGGCGCAAGTCGTCTTCTTCGAACGCCAACTCGGTCTTGGAACCGCCCGAGCCGCTTGTTTTTGGGGACTCGGGCCGGATCGAATCGCGCGCATCTTTTTCCAGCGATACATCGAACACGGTGTCGGCAGGATCGCCGAAATCCGCCTCGGTCGATCTCCCGTGGCCCGGGCGATTTTGGACGCCAGGAGCAAGTTCGCTTTGAACTTCTTCCGGGAAGGCTTCTCCTGCGACGACCAAGGGGGGCGGCGCGGGACGCTTGCGCTGTCGGGACGGGGGATAGTCTTTGGTGTCTTCGCCATCCGCGATTCTGGGGGCGGCCATCGCCTGCAGCTCGTCGGCGGTCGAATCCCCCAAATGAACAGAGCCCAAAAGCTCGGTGTCGCTTCCCGTGGGGGGCGGGACAAATTGCACCACGAACTTGAGCGGCCCGACGACCAGCGTGCTGCCGGGGAGTATGGGGACGTCGACTTCCGCAAGAATCGTTTCCCCGTTGAGCCGCGTCCCGTTCGCGCTTCCCAGATCGCGCACCGAAACCCCCGAGCCGACGACCTTGACCAGGCAATGCCGCCGGCTCACCTGCCCCGAGGCAATCCGCAGGTTGCATTCGGGATTTCGTCCAATCAGCGTTTCAGGCCCGAGTTTGATCTGCTTCGCGTCTGCGCTGGCGCGCGTCACCAGAAGTCGAACGTCCATGATTTGGGCACGCATCGAGAAGGGTGAAGTCAGCAGAAAACGTGAACGCCGGCGGCATCGATGCGGCCGGCGCGCTCCGGCCAAAAACCCGCCAAGCCTACATGATACCGCCGCATCGAGAGATTTCCACGCAATTCGAAATAATTGGTCGTGTTCCACTTTGCCAGCGGAGCAATTGGCGCTGACTACTGAAGTATCCGGTTTGCATTGACGTTCAAGCACGGGGCGGGCACTTGCAGGCGATTCCCATTGGGACTTCTTCTATGGCCACTCGCCTCTTCATTCATCGCGTTTTCCGTCGCCGGCGCGACTCTCTTTACTCGCGGCGATCATATCGAGGGTGATCGTTTTGCCACCAAGACCGGTGCCGGCGACGGGAGCCTTCGACGCGGCCGGCGGGCGCTTCGGATCGTAAAATCGCGGCCGCAGCTCATTCAGCTTCGCGCCGGCCTCGTCGGTCGAAACGTAATACGTGGCTTTCACCAGATGCCGGAAATCACTCCCGCTTTTTTCGAGCAGTTTTCCCAATTGCGCGAAAATCTCCAGCGTCTCGGCTTCGCCGTGGACGCTGCTGGCGCCGTACAGACCCGAAACGTAGATCGTCGGCCCTGCCGCCATGCGCGCCACGCGGCTATAAACGGGGGAAGCCGTCATTCCGGGGGGCGTGATGAATTCGACCGAGTCGCGGGTGCCCGGCTCCGATTTGCCGTTGCCGGCGATCAGCTCGATTTCGATCGACGGCGATGTGGTCCATTCGACGAAAACCATGGGGGGAACGAGCTGCTGGTTTTTGAAGAACGCCGCAATCTCGCGTTCGGCCTCGTCGACGGCCGAAATCGGTCCGATGAACGACTTGATTTGCACGACATCTTTGGTCGAAAGCCCCAGGTGGCCGAGCGTGGCGCCGAGACTTTCCATCGTGCGGCGCGTCATTTCGCCGATGGTCGTTCCTTTTTCCGCCTGCCCCGAAACATAGACCTTGGGGCCGGGCGGAAGCGTCGAGAGGGCTGCGAATTTCTCGGAATTGCCGGCGCGCGTGGCGCTCTGCCCCTTGTCGCCGCGGGCGCCCACGGGAGTGCGGACAACGGCGTCGATTGCAACGAGTGCATCGGGATGCCGCAGCTTGCCGACGACGTAGGTCACAGCGGGCTTGGCGTCGCTTCCGGCGAATCGTTTTGAGAGCATCCGCCGGACTTCCGCCGCCGTGGCGTCGTCGGCCGCAACGACGTGCAGTTTTACGATTTGCCCCGCACCGCTCCCCGAAAGTTGCAGCGTGTCATGCAGCCGATCGAATACCGATTCGAACTGCGCGGCGCTTTGTCCCTTGCCCACCAGCTTGCCGCTCGCATCCAAAGGAAGGAATTGCCCCGTGTGCACCAAAGGAACGTCAGG
>DATGKC010000103.1:0-8214 GCA_035294845.1 Planctomycetaceae bacterium
CAAACTGCCTGGATAGCCGAAATTGGGATCGGACGTCTCGCGCTGCGTGAATCGGCCGATGAAGTTGTTGGCGCCGCCGTTCGAGACATATTCGCGCGGCTGGCCATACGTCGGTCCGGGAATATTCTGTGCGGTGTTCCAGAAGTTGTCGTAGCAGAAGCGGTAGGCGGGGTTCCCGAGAACGAATGGGTTCGTGTTCCCGTTCACTGGAAGATTGCCGAGCGCATCAACTTGCACGTTCGCGGTGCCATGAAACCGTAAAGCACCATTGGCGCGCTGGTCGAAATAAACGGAGTAGTCGAAGTCGGTCCAGAAATTTCGAAAGCCGGCGGCCGGTCCATAGGCGCTCGTGTTCAGGCTGACGGGAGGATTGTTATTGTCGCTGGGAGTGCCGTCCACGGGTGGGGGAAGAATTGCCCCATACGGTGACCGCACGAGCATCACGCGGCGGTAAAGCGTTCCCGCACGAAGAAAATAAGAAACTTCGGCGACTGTCGAGGTTCCGGCCTGATTCGGACTTCCGAGCACGTCGTCGAATTCCGGCTGGTTGGGCCAATAGTTGCCCGGCGGCGCCACTGCCGGCGGCGCAGGGGGCGGCGGCGGGATCGGCGCCGGGCCGTAATTACCGAACTGGTCGGGGAAAAGTCCCGCCGCGCGGCCGTAGTATCGCTCAGGCGCCGTGCTGGGGATCGAGACCGTCAGAGACAGCACATCGTCGGCATCGTTGTCTGGGTCGTTCTCTGAGATTGAAAGATAGCCCAAGCGGTCGGCCCCGCTAAGGTTGCCTAGTCCGACGCCAGATTCATCAGGGCCCCAAGGAACCACATTGCGAAATGTGCGGACTGCGTTGGGCTTGGTCGGGTCGGCTTTATCGAATTTGTCGCCGTTCAGGTCACTGCGCAAAAGGCTGAGGACGAGCCTAACGCGTTGGTCGTTTTCGGAGTTGCCTTTCTGCGTCCCCATCGCGCCGGTGGCCATCTGAAAGATCGTGGCGAAGAGCGTCATCATCAACACGACCAGCCCCACCGCGATCAACATTTCCACCAGCGTGAAGGCGCTGCGCGCTGAGGACTGAGGCTTGAGTCCTGAGGCTTGAGTATGCCGGCGACTTCGTCGCCGACGCTCTCCAATTTTCAATTTCAAATTTTCAATTTTCATTTTTCAATTTCCTCCCACCTCGTCACGGAAACGATTTCGATCCGATGGGATACACATCAATCACGGCGCCGGGCAGCATCGCGCGGCCGATCGGCGGATTGTTCGCCGGCGTATTCGCGTTCGCCGGAACATCCAGCGTCACGATGCTGGAAGTGCCGATGGCCGCGGGATTATCAGTCACGTTGCTGATCCGGTACCAGTAGGCATTGTTGGCGTCGAAGATGAAATTTCCCTTCTTCATGAAGGGCTTGTTGGCCGCCGGATAATTGACCGTCACCTGCGTGTTTCCCAGCGTGAATACCGCCGGATACAAGACTTCTTCCCTGCCGATGTCGACGATCGGCCGTTTGAAAAATACGACCACGTCGACATTCGCCACGCCGGCGGCGAGCTGGCGCACCGTGAGCAGCCACGTGTAGCGCTGGTCCTGCAATTCCAGCCGCACATTGCCGATGGCCTGGAAATTCAACGGAAGCGGGTAGTGATCGAGAATGCCGTTGAGATTTACATCTTCGCCCGCATCGAGATTGCCGTTATTGTTCGTATCTTCCGTCCACATGATGCTGTTGGGGTTGGGAAAGCCGAGCCGCGTGACAAAGCGCGCCTGGCTGCTCGATCCGTCGGCGCTGAAGATGACAGCTCGGACAGTCGGATTTCCCGGTCCGATCGGCAGATTGTTCGCCAGCGAAGCCACGCCGGGGACGTCGATTTGCGTCGCACCGATCGCCGGCGGACCGGCATACCCAGGATCGGGGATTGCCGTGCCGGCTGTGAACACGGCTTCCAGCTCCAGCGACCACGAATCCGGGAGCGTGGCTACCGCGCCGGCGGTGCCGACGGTGCGCCAGGTAAGCGGGTAGCGCGGCAAGAACTGCCAGGGGCTCCCCGCGACCGCCGCGTTCGGGTCATTTCCGAAGTAATGTTCCGGCCGGTTCTGATAGGCATTTGCGAAGTTCCCGACAGATGGCAGGCCCAAATTGGATATCGTCGCGAGTCCCAGCGGGTCGATGATGTAGTTCTGCGGCGAGTTGAGGGGCGGATCCATCGCAGCGGGGGTGTTCTTCGCGATCTGTATATTGTTCCAGGCGACATTGACCGGGCTCTTGATAATCTGCGGATAGAGATCAATGATCGACTCGGCATTGAAGCGCAAAACCGTTCCGTTGGTCGACTGCGACGCCTTGATTGAGCGCAATACCGACAGCGGAAAGAGCGTGGCCAGGGCCACGATGCCGATGCTCATGATCAGCATGGCGATCAGCACCTCGGTCAGCGTGGCGCCGGCGTTCTGAGTCGTGAACCGTGATGACTGAGGCCAGCGTCGCGGGAGGGAATTGAAAAATGAAAATTGAAAATTGAAAATTGAAAATTGAAGACTCGCCCCAGGGCCGACGCGCCTTGGGCCATCGGATCGCGCCCCGTTGGGGCCGCCCCGGCGACTTCGTCGCCGGCCGTTTTCAATTTTCAATTTAGAATTTACAATTTTCATTTTTCAATTCCCTCACGTCACTGTCCCGCGCTCGATCCGACCTTCGCAAAATGAAACAAATCATCGGCCAGTCCATCCGCTCCCTGCGCGCCCGTCTGATTATTCACCACATCGACCGGGTCGATCGGGAATGTCGCCACCAGCCCCGTCTGAGGGAAGATCGTGAGAACAAGCTTGTCTCCCTGGTTGGCCGGGTCGATGGGGTTTAAGTTCCGTGTGGCGTCGGTCAGGCCGTTGAGTAAAAAGTGAATCGGCCCCAGCGCAGCCAACGGGCCAACGATCATGCCGCGAGGTGAAAACATGATGTCGATATTGGCCGCCGTGGGGGTCGCCGGCCAGAGGTTGTTGACGTTGGGGCTGCTTTGATCGAGGTCGATCACGACGGCGCTGGGAAGCGAAATCGGCTGATGGAACGAGAGCAGGTTGTTGGCCAGCTCGATTTCGCAGCTCGCCTGCGAGCTGGTCGAATCGACCGCCACGACGTTGGGAAAACTCGATTCGGGATTCTCCAGGGGGCTGGCCAGCGTGAGCAAAACCGTATTGCCGCGGGTTTGAGCGTAATAGGGCGGCGATGTATTTCCGGGAATCGCCACGAGCGAGTACCAGGCGCCCGTCCCGGCGGGAATACGGATGCGGGTCGTGGGGTAGGCGAAGAAGCCGTTGGTATCGAGCGTCAGCCAGTCGACATTCGTCCCCGCCACGAGAATGGCTTCGGGAGTCGTGGCGTCGACTCCCTGGCCGTCGTTGTTGGCATCGGGGCGCAGGACCTGGATCGAATTGGCGTTGTTCGAGACCGAGAGGCCGTACTGGCGGTCCGCAATCGGCGCGAGGTACGTGAAACCGGTGACGATGGTGGGGTCGTTCAAGTCGCGGATCAGGCGCACGCCGCGAGGCTCTTTGGCGTGCAGGGCGCGATCTTTGGCGCCCAGAAAGGCCGACTGGGCGATGCGCGCAGCCGAGCGCGTGCGGTCGCTGCCGGAATTGGCCTTGAAGACCGCCGCCGCCGTAACCGCGAGCACCATCAGAATGGTGATCACGACCAGCATTTCGATCAACGTAAACGCCGCGCGACCCAATCCAATTTTCAATTTCGAACTTACAATTTTCATTTTTCAATTCCCTTCCGCCCGCCGCCTACATCTTCAACCACGATTTCACGCAGATCACTTGCCGCCGGCACGTATATTCAGCGAGATGATGTCGTCTTCCAGCGGATTGTGGGTGGGCGCGAGCCAATCCGCCTGCTGTTTCACTGCGCCCAGATGTCCCATGTGCTGGGGATTGGTGTCATTGGGTTCATAGAGCCCGAGCTCGCCATCGGGCCCCGCCGAGACAACCAGCATCACGTGATAGGTCGCCGGCGTATGAAAGATCACGCCGCTCTTGGCGTCGACAAAGTTTTCGAAAATCTTGCCGTTGGAAGCGACCTGAAAATTCGTGGCGCACTCGCGCAACGGATCGTCGGGATCGCGGGCCAGGTCGTTCTGCAAGTTTCCCGAGAAAACAGGGAGCGTCGAGAACAGAATCTGGGCGTTCATCACATCGGCCGGCGTAATGTTATTGAGCTGGCCATTGGCGTTCTGACCCTGCGAGCGAAAGAGCCGCGTCGGCCAGCGATAGAACCTGAGCGGGTTTCCCCAAGCGTCGATGAACTCGGGCAATCCGTCGTTGTCGGTGTCCTTCACGTCGGCCGGGCTGAATGCATCGCTGCCGATGGGCGTGTATCCCAATACATTGGAGGTGAGACAGAAATAGAGAATCTCGGAGCTGTCGAGAACGGGAACCTGCCCGGCTGTAGCATTCTGGTAGAGGCCGGGAACATTCGTCGCCGGCGCGCCGTAGAGCGTCGCGTCGTAGATTTCGCCATACCGTTGCGGGAAATATCGGGCTTCGAGAATCTTGGTGGCGATGATTTTTTGCGTGCTGAGCGGCAGGTTGGAGTAGGGCGGCGTCAGGGCCACATATTGATATTCGAGTGAGCCGGTAAGATAGCCTTTGCGCTTCATCTGCCGATCAAAGGCCTGAGCGCGCGAATTGAGGAGCGCCTGAATCTTGCTGATCGTGGCCTTGGTCGCCGAATCGCGAGCCTGCGAAATAAAAGCGCCCACGACCGAGAGGATGAGAGTCATCAGGATCGCCATCACCGACACGGCGATCATGATTTCGATCAGCGTGAACGCGCCTCTTTTCGAATGCAGCGTAAATGGCGACGCAGAGGCGCCAAGCCGCGTGCGCCCTTTTCCAATTTGCAATTTAGAATTTACAATTTTCATTTTACAATTCCCCGCCCGCCCGCCGCATCGAATCTCGCCCCGTAGGGGCTTTGTGCCGTCGATCGACGTGTGACCCAGGGCTGACGCGCCCTGGGCTATCGAATCGCGCCTCCTTGGGCTAACCCGGCGACTTCGTCGCCGATTCTTCCAATTTGCAATTTGCAATTTTCAATGGCCATTTTGCAATTCCCTATTACGGTTTCAGCCGCCCGCCGTTGAAATTCGTGAGATTGTCATAGGCAACCGTGTCGGGTTTAACCTGATTTGCGACGGGGTCGAAGAACACCAATCCGGAATTCGGGAGATTTGAATTGAAGATGCCCCCAGCCCCGTACTGGCCGTCGTAGCCCGGCGAAATGATCTGGCAAGACTGCGATTTCTGCGGCGGCAGTAGTTGTGACCCTTGAGGGTTCGGAAGGCCGTTGGCATACGCCGGCGAGGCCGGTGCCGTCGGCTCGTTGGGCGGCTGGCCTTGCGGCGGCGACCAGACGCGGTACACATCGTGCAAATACAGGTACGCTCCATTTGGCGCGGGGGCGGTCAGTGGAAGCTCGTTGAGCCGATATCCCTGGCCGTCATAGCTGCTGAAATAAAGATAGGGCGCCACCTGGCTGGGAAGCGTGTCGTACCACTCGTTGATCTGATTGCCGTCGACATCCTTGATCCGATTCATGTCCGAAAATTCGAAATAAGGGCCTTCGCGATTGGTCGTCGTCGCGCGCGGGGAAAATGGATAAAGCGGATTCTTGGCGAACCCGATAGGCGCCTGCCCGGTTCCAGGCACGTCGATCACGCCGCCGAGAAAGAAAAGCAGGCATTCGCCCGAGCCCATATTTAGCGCGCCGTTAGGCGAATTCTGCGCCATACCCTGCCAGAAGTTAGGGAATGTCACGCCGGCGCCGGCGCCCATCGTGAAATCCATCTGCGGCCAGATGCGCTTGGCGACCCCAAAGTTCACCGGGTCGTTTTGCCAGCCTTGGAGCGTCAGGTAAAGGCTGAACTGGCTCGGCGGATCGATTCCATACTTGGCCTTAAAGGCGGCGATCGCCGCTTCGAGTTGTTTGATCTCCGTGATGACGCGCGTCTCGTTAGCTCGGACGCGCGCCGCGCTCAAGGCGGGCAGAATTAGCGCCATCAAGACGCCGATGATCACGATCACGATCATCATTTCGATGAGCGTGAATCCGCCGCCGCGCCGGCTCGCGCTTGGCCGCGTCGCGATCGGCTCGCGCCGAGATCGCCCGGGTGAAAATCGCCCGGGTGAAAATCGCCCGCAAGAGAATCGCCCCCATGTCATTCGCCCCGGGGCATGCCCTTTCCGCCTGAGCGTTTTCATAGCCATTGCTCCTCAGATAGTTGAATTGCACTCCCCCCCTTAGCAAGGGGGGGCAGGGGGGGTCGCGTGGAATAGCATTCGGCACTCATTTGCAAACTCCGCAGGTCGCCGCCACTGGGGCAGCGACCGTTCGGCGGTACCGCACCGCGTCCGAGAATTGACCCCGCACTTGAACACTTCAGAAAACAGGCCCGTTTAAATCTATTGTATGAGCCGCGCCACTGAGAGCCGCTACCACCTCCCGCCCGACCCCCCCTGGCCCCCCCTTGCTAAGGGGGGGAATGCAAAGTGGCCGCCTTCCAATTTGCAATTTCAAATTTTCATTTTTCATTTTTCAATTTCCTCTTCCCGAACTTTTGCGCGACGAACCCTGAAGGGGTTCCATCGACGACGACGAATCCGAAAACGCCATGAGCGCATTTAGCATTCGCGATGGAACCCCCTTGGGGTTCACGGCGTCGCGCGATTCACACCCAGGGTGCGCTGCGCGACCCTGGGCTTTGGGATGCGCCCCCGTTGGTGGCGGCGCCACCGCAATGCGCCGATATTGGCGGGAGTCGTGTTTGCAAGCATCCTGGGCCATCCAATCGCGCCCCGATGAGGCTCGCCCGCCGACTGCATCAGCGCCCATTCCAATTCGCAATTTGCAATTTTCAATGGCCATTTTGCAATTCCCGTTTGTCTACCACCTCGCACCCGCCCCCCCCTGCCCCCCCCTTGCTAAGGGGGGGAATGCATCGTGGCGCGTCCCGGTTCTTTCCGCCTACCTACTACGACAGCTTATTCAACAGCTCAATCAGCGGCATAAACAGGGCGATCACGATGAACCCCACGATCAACCCCAGGACGACCACCATCATCGGCTCCAGGATGCTGATCAGCCCATCCACCAGCACGGCGACTTCTTCGTCGTACACGTCGGCCACCTTATACAGCATGTTGTCGAGAGCGCCGGTTTCTTCGCCCACGTCGACCATGTTCACCACCATGTCGTCGACGACGCGCGTTTCTTTCAGCGGCACGGCCATCGACTCGCCTTCGCGGATGGCAGTGTAAATGTGCTGGTAAGCGCGCACGAACACTTCGTTTCCCGAGGTGTCGCGGGCGATGAGCAGGGCCTCGAGAATGGGAACGCCCGAGGCGATCAGCGTCCCCAAAGTGCGGGCCGTGCGGGCCACCACGCTCTTCTCGATGATCTTCCCCAATAGCGGTATCTTGAGTGAGATCTTGTCGACGATGAATGCGCCCAGCTTGTTTTTCTTCACGATCTTGAGGAACAGCCAGCACGCAAATGGAATGCAGGGAATCAGGTACCAGTAATTGACGACCCAGTTGCTCGTCTCGATGAGCACCACGGTGATCTGCGGCAGCTTGATTTCGAAGCCGTCGAAGATGGCTTTGAACTTGGGAATGATCCAGTACATGATGAAACCGACGATCGCGGTCGCCACGAAGATGACCGCGACGGGGTAGATCATGGCCCCTTGCACCTTGCGCTTGAGGCTCTGGGCGCGTTCCTTGAATTCGGCCAGGCGCTGCAGAATGACTTCCAGCGCGCCGCCGGCTTCGCCCGCTTTCACCATGTTGACATAGAGGTTGTCGAAGCACTTGGGCTGCTTGGCCATCGCTTCGGAAAGCGTGTTTCCCCCTTCGACGTCGTCGATCACGCCCATGAGCGTGTTCTTGAGCGCGCCGGGCTTGGCCTGGCCTTCCAGAATTCTGAGCGACCGCAAAATGGGCAGGCCCGCGTCTTGCAGCGTCGAAAGCTGCCGCGTGAACGTCGTCAGCTTCTTGGCCTTGACCCCCCCCAGCGTGAACGACTTCTTCCGCTTGCCGGTCCCGCCGCGGCGCTTGTCTTTGTCCTTTTTCTTTCCCTTTTTGTCGCGCCCGCGCTCGGCGATCTTGGTGACGAAGAAGCCCTTCTGGCGGACGAGGGCCTGCGCTTCGGCTTCGGTCCC
>DATGKC010000104.1:0-17911 GCA_035294845.1 Planctomycetaceae bacterium
GATCAGGCGAGCCACGGGCGTCAGCCCGTGGGTTGCCGGCCCCTCTACTGTACCCCTTGCACGATTGATCGAACCAATCGTAGGCGCAGCGACTCTTGCAGGTCAAACGACGGCGGGATGTCGTTCATCTCCCGAAATTCAGCCACTTTGATCGCCATTGGGACAAAAAGTGCACGGTCTGTACCTATATTGGCGCCGATTAAGCCAATGGCGTTACACGAATCATATCGTGGATTTCCCGATACCCAAGAGGAGAAAAAACCATGGCAACTGTCACTCACAATCAGGCGGAGACCACGTTTCGCGGAGCCGAGCACGTCGGCGGCGCGACTTATCAGGCGTATCAGATCTTGCATTTCGCGTTCGCGGCGGCGCCCATCATCGCCGGCATCGACAAATTCTTCGACGCCCTGGCGAATTGGGACCTGTACCTCTCGCCTATGGCCCAGAATATCCTGGGCGAGCACGGCCATCAGTTCATGATGGTGGTGGGGGTGGTCGAAATCATTGCCGGGCTGGGCGTCGCGTTCAAACCGCGCTACTTCGCCTACATTGTCGCGATCTGGCTGGCGGCGATCATCGTCAATCTGCTGATGTGCGGGGCGTACTATGACATTGCGCTGCGCGACTTCGGTCTGTTTCTGGGGGCGACCGCGCTGGGGCGCCTGGCCATGACGTATGACCCGCCCGTTCGAACCGCCGCCAGGTCTAATCGCATCTAAACTCTTTTCAAGGAGGCAGGATCATGATCCGTCTCAGCACTCGACAATTCACCGTATCCGCCGTAGGAGCGGCACTCGCCTTCCTCCTGGCCGTTGCCTTCTCGATCGATCGACGCCACGAGGCCGTCGCCGAGGGAAATAAGTCCGCTTCAGACGCCGGAGAGCATCATGTGCCGGCGCCTGTGCTGGAGGTCAAGCAATTGATGGACGTCTTCAACATGCCGCTGTATCGGAATCTGAAAAAAGACATGAAGGGCAAGCCCGACGGCGACGACGCCTGGAGGAACGTTGAGAATGGCGGTCTTCAGGCGACGGAAATTGCCAACCTGACCGCGATGCGCAACGTCCCGCAGAGTGCGGCCTCGACGCTGCATGCGAACGCCGCCCGGCTGCAGAGCGCCGGTCTGGCTCTGGCCAAATCGGCCAAGGCGAAGGACTATGACCAGGCGCGAAAAGATTGGATCAGTCTGGTCCGGGCTTGCAATGGCTGCCACAAGGAGATGGCGCCCAGCAAAGGCCCGCAATTGGAACCTTGAATCGGGCCGCTTATTGCCTTGAGAAGCGTTATCAAGTCCTGTAGAGTAGCCGCACGGCCCGCGAATCCTTCGGAGCCGAGCGCGTGACGGCAACCGGAAGTTATTCGACCTCGCTCACCTGTATGCGCCCCTGATTTACCGCTGGGCGCGTCAATCCCGTCTGCAACCGCACGATTCCGCCGACGTCGTCCAGAATGTCTTCGTCTCGGTCTATCGCGGGATCGCCACATTTTCGCACGAACAGCCGCGGGGTTCGTTTCGCGGCTGGCTCCGGACGATCACGCGCAATAAAGTCCGCGAAATGAGGCGGCGGCAGAGCACGCGGCCGGCAGCGGCCGCAGGAGGTTCGGAGGCCCACCATTTTCTCCAGCAGCAGCCCGCCCGGGGCGATATCGAGGAGATCGAGGGAACGCCGGCCGACGAAGATTCCGAAACGGCACTCGCCCACCGGGCGCTGCAATTGGTCCGCGAGACGCTCGACGACAGGACGTGGGAAGCCTTTCGTCGAACCGTCTTGTGTGAAGAGCCGGCCGCGGAGGTCGCCGCCGACTTGGGCATGACGGCCAAAGCCGTGCGGCAGGCCAAGTACCGCGTCCTCTGCCGGCTGCGCGACCTGTTATCGGACCGCTAGCCAGGCGCGTTTCCGAGCACGAACCGGACCCCATTACGGACGAAGGAGTTGCCGAGATCTGCCGCCTGCCGGCCCTGCGACACTTGAACCTTTCAGACACGCCAATCACCGACGCCTGTGTCGATCACCTGGCCCAGCGCCCGAATCTCATTGGATTGGAAGTCGAGCGCACGGGGCTCATTGCCCAGGGGATCGCGAGGCTCCGCACAGCGCTGCCGGGAGCCACGATCAACTTCGACGCGGCGGAGGACGGCGCTGCCCGCGTTTCGGCGCCGCGAAATGCCGGCAAAGCCGGCGACGTTTCGGAATGATCCGGGGAGCCAGAGCAATTTCCCTGACTGGATAACTCGCGATTCATTTCATTCTCACATGCTCGAACGGTAGACTGGCGGTATGTCGGCGGGAATGGGCGCCTGCGAATTGCCGTACGGTCGATTGAAGGAAATGAAACATGACAGTCCTTCGCGCTCCCCTTCTGCTCGGCCTGTTTTTGCTTCTCAATGCCGCACAGAGCTCGGCAGACCCGCCCGCAACTCTGCCCGCCGATGGTTGGTGGATACGGTATTTCGTGACCACGAAGTACCTGGGAAGCGACGACGCGATAACGATGAAGCGGACGTACTCGCTAGTGGGAACCGCGAGCGAAAATGGCCAGAAGTGCCGCTGGGTCGAAATGAAGTCCGTAGAGACAGTGAATGGCAAGGAGCGGATCGACGTCTTGAAATTCCTGGTCCCCGAAAAGGCCCTGCTCGAAAACGACAAACCGCTGGACAACCTGATTCGAGCATGGCGGAAAATTGACGACGCTGAGATCGAAGAGCAGAAATTCAACCAGCCGCTGGGGGCCGGCGGATTTGTCGGAAGTGCGGATTTCCTGTGGGGCCGGGATGTGGTGATCTTTCCAGGGCCGCAGCGGAAGTCAAACGCCGTTCGTGAAAACAGGGTCGTGGAGTATCAACAGGGCCGGCTGGACATCGCCGAAGGTCACGCGGCCAAACATCTGGCCGAGCGCCGCGCAATCACCGTCGACCAGAAACAAAGAATCTCATTCGAGTTCATTTTTTGGAATCATAAGAGCGTGGCGCTCGGCTTCGCCGCAGCCAAGACCCGCGCGGAATTCCACATCGACGACGTGCTTCGATCCGCCGCCGACTCCGAATGGCTTGCCGAGGACTTCGGCACCGGGGCGAAGACCAGCCTGCCGGAGGCGAATTGAAATCGCGTCCATCAAACAGTAATCCGTGACAATGAATCTGCTTTCGCAGCGCCAAGACGGGCCAGGTCCGCCGAATGCAGGGACTGGACCTGCGCTCGTGCGGTTGACCTGGTCCGGTACAATTAGCTGATGAACATGCGACTCAGCACGGCTGTAATGGCGTTGTAATCGGCAGATTCTCTGTCAGGATCGGCAACAACTCGCGGGAGGTCCTTTGGGAACGGTGATTCGAAACATCGTTGCGGTGATCGCCGGGTTCGTCGTTGGCGGCGCGATTATGATGGTCGTGGAAACGCTCAACGGTCGCGTTCTTTATCCAGAGTCGGGCAAGCGCGCGGAAGGCGTGACGGATCGACAAGAGATCAAGGCGATCATGGCCAGCGCACCTGTCGGCGCGCTGGCGGTTGTCCTCGTCGGGTGGGCGCTGGGGGGTGCGGCGGGCGGGTTCTTTGCTACTCTGATCAGCCGAAAGCCGGCCGGCGGCCAGGCACTTGTGCTCGGCGCGCTGCTCACTCTGGCCGGCGTCGCCAACAACCTGATGCTGCCGCCGCCGTTCTGGTTCTGGATCGCAACGTTCGCCGTTCTTCTGCCGGCGACCTATGTCGGCGCGCGAATGATTCCCCAACGGGCGCCTGCCGAAGCCGCCTCGAGCGGACCCGGCGCCGACCATGGTCATAGCTCCATCTGCACGCCGACTTCGATCACTTGCTCGGGTGGGAGCTGGAAAAAATGCGTCGCCGATTGCGCATTGCGAGACATCCACACGAACAGCCGTTCGCGCCACTCGACCATTCCCGGCTTGCCAGTCGCCAGCACCGTCTCGCGGCCCAGAAAATAGCTGACGTTGGGCGTCAATTCGAGCCCTGGCTGCCGCACTTGTGAAAGCGCAAGGGGGATGTTGGGCTGGTCCATGAAGCCGTACTTCAGAAACACTCGCCAGAAACCTTCGCCGACTTCCTCGACGGCGGCACGTCCGTCAGGAAGAACATGCGGAACGTCGGCGGTCTCGACGGTGACGACGACGACCGTCTGGTGAAGGACTTTGTTATGGATCACATTATGGCGCAGGGCCATCGGCGTTCCCACGGGATTGCTGGCCATGAATACAGCGACTCCCGGCACTCGGACCGGCGGATCGGAAAGCAATTCGGCAAGGTACAAATCCAATGGAATGAGTCGGCGGCGGAGCCGTTCGGTGACGAGCCGGCGGCCCTTTCGCCAGGTCGCCATCAACAGATAGACGCCGCTCGCCACGACGATCGGGAACCAGCCGCCGTGCGCCAGCTTTAAGGCGTTGGCGCCGAAAAATGAAAGATCGAAGGTCAGAAAGAGGCCCGACACTCCGATCGCCAGCGGCAGGCTCCATTTCCAGCGATCCTTCACCAGAACGAAGAACAACACGGTCGTAATGACCATGGTGACCGTGATCGCCACGCCGTATGCCGCTGCCAGATTGCTCGACGAATGAAAACCGAGCACAAGTCCAATGCAGGCGATCATCAGCAGCCAATTCACGGCAGGGACGAAAATCTGCCCTTTCTGCTGCGACGACGTATGTTCGATTGTCAGCCGCGGGCAGTAGCCAAGCTGAATGGCCTGCAGCGTCAGCGAGAAGGAGCCCGTAATGATTGCCTGGGACGCGATCACGGCGGCTGCGGTCGCCAGAACGACCAGCGGGAGCAGCGCCCATTCCGGCGCCGTGTGATAGAACGGCTGATCGGCCCTTGCGGGATTCGTCAACAACAATGCTCCTTGTCCGAAGTAGTTGAGCAACAGCGCCGGCAGAACCACCGCGAACCACGCTGCGCGAATCGGCCGCGCGCCGAAGTGTCCGATGTCGGCATACAGCGCCTCGCCGCCGGTGACGACCAGAAACACCGCACCCAAAATCACGAACCCGTGCCAGCCGTTGTGGCGGAAGAATTCGGCGGCATAGAACGGATTCACGGCGCGAAACACGGCCGGCTCGTCGGCGATCCGCCCGATTCCGATCGCTGCAATCGCAAGAAACCAAATCAGGATGACCGGGCCGAAGACCTTTCCCACGCCCGAGGTCCCCCGCGACTGCAACACGAAAAGCCCCAACAGCACTGCCACCGCAATGCCTTCGATCAGCGATTGATGGAGCGCGGGGATCGCCACGGTCAGTCCCTCCACCGCGCCTAGCACTGAGATCGCCGGCGTGATCATTCCATCGGCATACAGCAGCGCGGCCCCAAACAGCCCCAGCGCAGGGACGATTCCCCGGCGCGTGACCGCCGCGCGGACGGGCGTGACGAGCGAAGCCAGCGCCAGAATTCCGCCTTCGCCCCGATTGTCGGCTCGCAGGATGAAAATCAGGTATTTAACCGAGATGACGAGGATCAGCGCCCAGAATATCAGCGACAGGACGCCCAGAATGTTGAGCGGCACGCAGTCGATGGCGTGCTGGCCGTGAAAGCACTCGCGCACGGAATATAACGGGCTTGTGCCAATGTCTCCGTAGACGACTCCGAGCACCCCGATCGACAGGAGAGCGAACTGCCGGCCGTGCGGCCGGGCCGAGCTATCTACATCGTCGGAGTGAATCGTGGCCTGCATGACAACAGATTCTGTGTGCGATGATCCGCTTTGCCCCGTCGAGCCAGCCGGAAAGCTTCCAGAAAAAAAGGACTCAGCACCTCGCCGTTTTCGATGCAGAGGTTCCAAATCACGTCCGAGTGTAAGAAGAGAAGCAATGCTTGGCCACTTCGCGACGCGCGCTTTCGCCCGTACAACGGGCGCGGGGCCGCATCGAAAAGTTCAGATAAGCTCGCCGCTGCTGAAAAATACGGGGATCGCGCCCATGCCTGGACCAGGCCGGCAAAGATCGCCGCTATGCTTTTGAAGGAATCGTGGTCAAAGGCTCTTGCTTCGCGTTCGGGCAGCGGGCGCTGCATTCGTGTGAAGAGACTCCGGTTCGACGAATGCGGAGAGCGCCCGTTCGACGACCGCCTTGACGAAACGCTCCTCCAGCGGCTCGCGCGAGAACCAGCGCCGATAGAAGAGCGGTCTCTTATGACTATCGCGATGGGCACAGGACAAAAACTAAAAATGATGCGCCGGCCGGAATGGCTCTCGCAGAGCGCGTGGCCGTTCGAAAGCGCCGTACTGCGAGTGGGGGAATGTGACGTGGCGGTGACCGACGTGGGCCGCGGCCCGGTCCTTTTGTTCGTGCACACAGGGCTCTGGTCGTTCGTGTGGCGCGATCTACTGGCGCGGCTGTCGCAAGAGTTCCGCTGCGTCTCGTTCGACGCACCGGGGACGGGACTCAGCACGCGCCTTCCGACGTCGAAAATTTCGCTCGAAACGGCCGCCGGAGCGGTCGCCGCCGTAATCCGCGCGCTGGATCTCAGCACGTTCACGCTGGTCGCGCACGATCTGAGGGGACTTGCCGGGCTGGCGGGCGCGTCCGAAATGCCCGAGCGCGTGCATGGTCTGGCGGCGATCAACACGTTTGCCTGGCCTCCGTGGGGAGCGGTCTTTCGCGCGGCGCTGGGGTTCTTCGGAAGCGCGCCTGTGCGCGAGCTCGACGCCATCACCGGGCTCGTGCCGCGGATCACGGCAACTGGTTTCGGAATCGGCCGCCATCTCGACCGGGAAGCGCGCCGCGCATTTCTGGCGGCCGTCGACCCGGCGGCGCGCCGCGCATTTCACGCGTACCTCCGCGACGCCCGCCGCTGCCACGAATTGTACGAGCGGATCGCTCGTGCATTGGACGGTCCATTTCAGGGGCTGCCTGTGCTCACGGTCTTCGGCGAACGCAACGACTCCTTCGGGTTTCAGGCACGGTGGAAGGCGATGTTTCCCCGCGTCGAGCAGTTCGTCATCCCCCGCGGCAACCATTTCCCGATGTGCGACGACCCAGAGTTCGTCGCGGCGACGATCCGTTCGTGGCACCACGAGCGCGTGAGGCCGCCGTCGCCGTCCTGGATGTCGTCAGCAGCATTCTCTTTCTGATCCCGCGGACGCGGCCCCTGGGACTTCTGCTCGTCTCGGCGTACCTCGGGGGCGCGATCGCGACGCACGTGCAGCACGACGATCTGCCTCTGGGGCCGGCGGTGATTCTGTCGATGGTCTGGGCGGCGACCTGGCTGCGAAACCCGCAAATTGTCGGGCGAACGTCCAAGCATCGTACTTAACTCGCCGCGCTCTTCTGGCCAGGCCAGGAATTCACATCACGCCCAGCCGAGCTTCGAAGCCGTTCGTCCGTCTGAACTCCGCTTTACGAGAAAGGAGAAGGTAGAAAGGAGACCGCAGGAGAGAGGAGCGAATAGACGGGAGAATCGATCGTGTCTTTTCTCCTCTCTACTTTCTTCCCTCTCCTGCTCTATTGGCCTAATGGCCAATGGAGGCGGCGGGAATCGAACCCGCGTCCTGTGATTCCTCGGTCGCAGCTTCTACGTGCGTATTCGGTCGATTGGTTCTCGCCGCGAGAGGCTCAGCCGACAACGCCCTTCGCGGACCAGCCCACCACGAGTCTCACGCCGCGCGTAGTGGACATTGACGCGGCGCCAGCCTGATTTTGTGACCAGCTTTCGGACTCCTCAGACGGGGATTCCTGAGCCGGGGATGCCTATCTCTAGGCAGCCAGAGCGAATTGCTTTTCAGCAGTTGTCATTTGATCAGCTTTTAACGTGGCCAACTGATCAACCACGGCACGCCGCTTCGACTTGCGGCAACCCAGTCGAATCCAATCGCCCCCGGGTCAGGCCTGCGACGCCTCACATGAGACAGCGCCAAGCCTGATTCAATCATATCGGCTGCCGGGCGCGAGTCAATGAACGTTTTGATGGTCGCGCGTGCGCTGCACACATCAACGGCGACGTTGCGAGCCCAGGCGAGAATGCCAGACTCGGCAATCGACGAATCGTCCAGAATGAATCCAATTGGATTCCGGCCGGGGTGTTGCGGGCCCCCGATCGCTGGTACTATCTTGAGCCGTATCTGAATTCTCACGAATCCAGCTACTTTGCCTTTAAGGAGCGCCCCTCATGCATCTGCCGCAAAAGCCCTCGCGTCGCGATTTCCTGTTCTCCACCGCCGCGGCTGCCGCGGCCACTTCGCTGGCGACGGCGATCCCGCGCTCGGCCGGAGCCCGCGAGGGAAGCGTCTCGCCGAGCGAACGAATTACGTTGGGAATTATCGGCATCGGGCCGCGGTGCATATACGACCTGAAGTCCATATTGCCGTTTGACGATGTGCGCTGCATCGCCATCGCCGACGTGCAGGCCAGCCGCCGCGAAGCGGGGAAGGCGCTGGTCGACGGGCATTACGACAATCGCGACTGCATGCTGTTTCGCGACTTCCGCGAATTGCTCGACCGCAAGGACGTTGACGCCGTCCTGGTCGCCACCGGCGATCGATGGCACGCGGCGGCATCGATTCTCGCGGCCGAGGCCGGCAAAGACGTCTATAGCGAAAAACCCTGCGGCATCACGATCGCCGATTGCCAGAAGCTGGCCGACACCATGCACCGCCACAAGCGAATCTTTCAGGCGGGAACGCAAAGGCGCAGCGTGCCGAATTTTCAGAAGGCGATCGAGCTGGCGCAAACCGGGAAGCTCGGCAAGCTGCAGACGCTGCACGCCTCGGTTTATTTGCCGACGCTCGACAACAGTTGGCTGAAGGCCGAGCGGCAGCCGGCGCAGGACGTTGTCGACTGGAACCTCTGGCTCGGCCCGGCGGCCTGGCGCCCCTTCAACCAGAAGTACGTCAAGGGCGATTGGCGGGGCCAGTGGGATTTCGATTCCGGGGCGCGGCTGCTCGACTGGGGCGCGCACACGGTGGACCTGTGCCAATGGGCGAATCAGGCCGACGATACGCTGCCGATCGAGTATGAGCCGGGCGACAAAAACGTCACGTGTCATTACAAGAACGGCGTGAAGCTGGTCCTCGATTTTCTGCCCACTCCGTTCGGCAAACGCGAACCGCACTACATCACGCGGTTGGGGACGTGTCCCGTGCGATTTGTCGGCGAAGACGGGTGGGTCGAGACGGGCGACAGCGGAGAAATCGCCGTCGAGCCGGAATCGCTCCAGAAGGAGATACCCGAGGCCAGCAAGCGCGTGAACGGACTCGACGTGTCGTTGCATGCCCGCAATTTTTTCGATTGCATCCGCACGCGCAATCCGGCCGCAGCGAACCCCGACGTGATGCGGCGCTCGCACATCGCCTGCCATGCTGCGGCAATCGCCTGGATTCTTCGCCGCAAGCTGACGATCGACCCGGTGAACGAGGAGTTCGTGGGCGACGACGACGCCAACCGACTTCGTTCACGTCCTGCCCGCGACTGGACGGCGTAGTGCCGGCGTCAATGTTCCCAGCGCGACTTCATGAAGCGCAGGGCGCGGGTCGCGAGGTATTCTTCAGACGGGTACATCCTCCGCCAGATTTTGGTGGCGGCGGCCAATGCGGGAAGGGCCAGCCCGAAGGCCTCGACGACCATCCAGCCTTCATACTGCACGTCTTTGAGCGTCTTGAACGTCGAATCCCAATCGACGTGCCCTTCGCCGGGCGTCGCGCGGTCGTTTTCGGAGATGTGGACGTGCACCATGACGGGAGCGCACACCTTGATGGCCGCCGCCACGCTCTTTTCTTCGACGTTCGCGTGAAACGTGTCGTACATCATCCGCACGTTGGGATGATTGATCTCCTTGACGAACCGGGCCGTGTCGGCGGCGCAGTTGATCAGGTAGCACTCGAAACGATTGAGATATTCGAGCACGAGGGTCACGCCGGCCTGGGCGGCGTGCGCGGCGACGGCGGCCAGCGTTTCTTTGCCCCACTTCCATTCATCGGCCGTCGGCCCCTTGCCGCTGAACTGGCCGATGGCCGAATGAAACGGACCGCATAGCTTGTCGACGCCGACGATCTGGCACATGTCGACGACCCTTTTCAACCGATCGACCGCGGCCTGGCGAATCGATGCCGAATCGGAGATGGGGTTGGCTTCGGGGCCCGACACGGCGACGGCCGTGCGCCCAAGCCCCAGCGAATCGAGCTTGCCGGCAAGGTCTTTGAACCTGGCGGGATCGAGCTCGAAGACGGGGACTTCGACGCCGTCGTAACCCCAGGCCTTGAGCTTGTCGAGAAGCGGGTAGTGCGCCTCTGTGACGTCGGTCGTCCACAACAGCATGTTCATGCCGTATTTCATGTCGCAGTCCTTCTTGTGGGATTCATCCCGCGCCGGCGGCGGGCGCGAACGCCAAAGGCAGCAGCGCTCCGGCCTGCCGTTCGACGATGAGTCTCGCCCGATTCAGCGTCGGCCCCAGGTCGGCCGGAAGCGGATTCAGTTTGACGCGTCTCATGATTTGATTCAACCGAAACAGCAAACGATTCGAGTCGGCGTAGTCGGCCAGGAAGCGCTCTTCAATGAAACGCGGGATTAAGATCGCCAGCCGGTCGGTGGCATGCCGCGACATGCGATTGGCGCAGTCTTCGACGACGCGCGGATCAACCTGTCCGGCGGCCCTGTAGTAATCCGCGAGCAACTCGGGATGGCGGTCGATGAGCACGGCATCGAGCAGCATCTCGGTGAGAATGTGCCCCAGAAACGCGGGGCGGTGCCGGTCGTCGGGCCCCAGCGCCTCGCGAAAGAGAACCGTCAGCTCGGCCGATGCGATGGCGAACGCTGCCGTCCTGTGAAACCAGGCGTCGTCTGCAAGGTGCTGCAATACGCCGGCGGCAAGCTCGGCCGCGGGCGACGACGTGCCGTCGGCGAAGGGGCGCACAGAACGTTCTCTGAGGCGCATGCGGCGATCGACGATCGAAAGCCAATCGGGGAGCGCCGTCCCGGCGAGAAAATAGGGGCGATCGAGAAAGCGCAAACCATGGGCGAAGTAATTCATTCGTGCTTCTGTAACGTTTACAATTCCGCTGAAAAAATGTCAAAAGTGCGATTGACCATTTTTGCGGAATGTTGAGAATGCCCCCGCTCTCACCGAGCACATCCGCGTAGTAATTTCAAAGCTTCATTTCACACCAGTCTCGCCTCGATTCCCAGCGTTCACGGCTACGTCCGCCGCTCGGAACGGATTCCGACGACGACCCTCTCAGTACGTGCCTAGGGAATCGAATTGCGCGCTGTGACGGAGCACGGACGCATCCCGTCACAGCGCTTTCTTATACCGCCGTCCGCCGCCAGCAACGTACATGAACAGCGATCAGCCAGTCCCAATGTTGCAGTGGGTGCCTCACGTTCCCGTGCCGGTCAACCTGCGCCGGTTGTTCCCGCAAGCCAGCTTCGTGGGGTGCGGCGACATCCGCACGTTGGACGCCACCGATCGCAGCGATGAATGCGGCGCCAACTCGTTGTTCGCCGTCATCCGCGGCACAAACGCCGACGGCCATTCGTTCATCGCCGATGCCATCCAGCGGGGAGCCAAGGCGCTCCTGGTCGATCGCCCGCAGGCCGATGTCTCGGTGCCGCAATGCGTCGTCACCGACGTGCGGCGCGCTTATGCTGAACTCTGCTCGGCGCTGATGGCTCATCCCGCGCGGCACCTGGGGTTGGCCGGAGTAACAGGGACCAACGGCAAGACGACCACGACGTGGCTGATCCGATCGATCCTGCAGGCGGCCGGGCGGCAGACGGGCCTATTGGGCACGATCGAATATAGCGACGGAATCGCCTGCGAGCCTTCGAACCTCACGACTCCCGCACCTGCCGCACTTGCACGGCGGCTGGCGGCGATGGTTTCGCTCCGCACGACGCACGCGGCGATGGAGATTTCAAGCCACGCGCTCGACCAGCGCCGCACGGCGGGGACACTACTCGATGCGGCCGTCGTCACGAACATCACGCAGGATCATTTCGATTACCATCGCAACTTCGCCGCTTATCGCCGCAGCAAGCTGCGTATCTTCGACTACCTGAAGCCTGCGGGATTGGCGGTGGTGAATGCCGACGACGCGGGGAGCCGCTCGTGCCTGGCCGAAGCCCCGAAACGGGTCATGACTTATGGTCTCGACGAGTCGGCCGACGTTTCGGCCGAGATTCTGGCAAGCTCCCTGTACGGCACCAAGCTTCGCCTGACGGTGGGCACCGGGAGCGTCCCGGTCGAGACTCCACTTGTCGGCAGGCACAACGTCTCGAACTGTCTGGCGGCCGCCTGCGTCGCGGCGCATTTCGGCGTGGGGCTGGAAGAAATCGCTCGCGGCATCGAGTCGCTGGCGGTCGTCCCGGGCAGGTTGGAACACGTCGACTGCGGGCAGCCGTTTCCCGTTTTCGTCGATTATGCGCACACCGAAGACGCGCTTCGAAACTGCCTTTTGTCGCTCAGGCCCCTGACGACGGGAAGAATCATCTGCGTGTTCGGGGCAGGGGGGGACCGCGACAAATTGAAACGGCCCTTGTTGGGGCGAGCCACGGCCGAAGCCGATCTTCCCGTCGTCACCAGCGACAATCCCCGCTCGGAAGCTCCCGAGGCGATCGTGGCGGACATTCTCGCGGGTTTCGCGGGGACCCGGCGGCAACCGTACGTCGAGCTCGACCGCGAAAAAGCCATTCGCTGGGCGATTCAACATGCCGGGCCGGGCGACAGCGTGTTGATTGCCGGCAAAGGACACGAAACCGAACAGATCATCGGCAAAGAGCGTTTGCACTTCGACGATCGCGAAGTCGCCCGCGACTGCCTGACGGCGCTTTTTCCCGCCGAGGCCGCGCTGCACCTGCATCTTCCACTTCGCAATCCCCTTCGCGTTTAGTCTATGGAACCCGTTCCGCTTACAGAACTCGTGGCTGCGACCCGCGCCGAAACGGCGGCGATCGACGGCGACGGCATCGTCGCGCGGCGCGTCAGCGTCGACTCACGCACGCTTCAGCCGGGAGACCTGTTCTGGGCATTGCGTGGAAAGAAGTACGACGGCCATGACTACGCGAGCGAGGCGCTGCGGCGCGGCGCCGTGGCGTGCGTCGTCGAACGCGACAGCGGCCAAACCTTTTTCGGACCGCGCATTGTCGTCGACGATACGCGCAAAGCCCTGGGCGAGTTCGCGCGCTGGTATCGGAATAAATTCGAAGCCCTGGTCATCGGCGTCACGGGAAGCGTGGGGAAGACGACGACACGCGAAATGATTCATTCCGCGCTGTCGAAGCGGCATTCCGGCTCACGCAGCCAGTTCAATTACAATAACGAAATCGGTCTTCCCTTAAGCCTTCTGGAAATGAAGAGCTCCGACGAAGTCGGCGTGTTCGAGATGGGAGCGGCGCGGGTGGGCGACATTCGGGCCCTCTGTCAAATCGCCGGTCCTGAAGTGGGAGTGATCACGCCGATCGGGAAGGCCCATCTGGACACCTTCGGCAGTCTCGAACGCATCTACGAGGGAAAATCGGAGCTTCTGGCCGCCTTGCCGCGCCACGGTTTTGCCGTCGTTGTCGGCGACGACCCCAGGATGTCGGAATTTGCGGCGCGTGCGGCGTGTCCCGTGATCTTCGTCGGCGAAGGGCCGGAAAATCAGGTGCGGGCAACCGAAGTCGAGTTTCGATCGGGCCGGCTGCGCTTCAGCGTCGATGGCCGGCGCTACGAGCTGGCGGTTCCGGCGCGGCATTACCTGACCGCTGCTCTCTGCGCGCTGGCCGTGGCGCGCGAGATCGGCATGGATTGCGACGCGATCGCTGAAGGGTTTTCCCGGTTCAGCGGAGCGCCCGGCCGCTGCACGGTCGATCAGTCGAGCGGCTGCACGATCATCGACGATACGTACAACGCCAATCCGATGTCGATGCAGGCGGCGTGCATTTGCCTTCGCGACTGGCCGAGCGGGGGACAGAAATTATTGATCGTGGGCGACATGTTGGAGCTGGGATCGGAAACCCGAACGCATCATCAAGAGCTGGGCGCGTGCGTCGCGGCCGCCAAGGTCGACCGGTTGCTGGCATTCGGCGAGAACGCCGGAGACGTCTCGTGGGGCGCGCTGCGGGCGGGAATGAGGCCGCACCTCGTCGCCGAGTGCCGCGAGCTCGACGCCTTGTTCACCGTGCTCGACTGCTGGCTCGAACCGGGGGATGTCGTCTTGGTGAAAGGCTCTCGGGCGATGCGGATGGAGCGGGTCGTGCAGTGGATCCAACAACGCGGGGGGAGCTCTCGGCAAGAATACACTCATCCACCAGGGGCCCGCGCCGTCGCCTGACGAGCGGGCAAGCGATTTTTTCAAGGCGGATCATCGAGGTTCTACTACGTGCAGCGGATTTGCGGGAATCCTGATGCACTGTTCGGCTGCGGCTGGGCAGAAGCGTTTATGGCTGTTGGATCAAGTGGTTACTGGGTCAATCACTCCAATAGTCGCTTCGTAGTAGAACCTTTCTTTTTCGACCGGGCGCCGGAGCGATCTGCTCCGGCGCTCGGGGACTTTTCTAATACGCATCAGCTTGGCTCATGCTGATCTGGCTTTTGCATCATTTCGGCCCGTTGCTGGAGCGGCTCGAACCGCACACCGCGGGCGAGTCACGCGTGTTCTTAACGACTCGCACGGCCCTGGCCAGCCTCTCGGCCTTTTTGATCGCCATTCTACTGGGGCCAAAGGCGATCGGCTGGCTCAAGCTTCGGTTTCGCGAGCGGATCGCCAGCGATTCGGCCCGGCTCAATGAGATTCAATCGGTCAAGAACGCGACGCCTACGATGGGCGGGCTTTTGATCCTGGGCGGCGTGCTCGTCTCGGTGCTCTTGTGGGGCGACTTGTCGAGCCGCTACGTACAAATCGGCCTGGTCGTCGCCCTGGGATTGGGATCGCTGGGCGCGGTCGACGACTGGATCAAATTGAGCTCCACTCGAAATGGACTTTCCGTCGCGCAGAAGCTGGCGGGACAAATCGTCATCGCGCTCGTGGCGGGATGGGCGCTGTATGAGCATCATCACGCCAGGCCGCAGGGACTCGAGCTCGTCTGGCCGATCGGCGGCGCCGGCGTGTGCCTGGGAGCGGGATTCATCGCCTGGAGCGTCTTGGTGCTGGTCGGCAGCTCGAACGCCGTGAATCTCACCGATGGGTTGGATGGGCTGGCCGGCGGCTGCATGATCTTCGCCGGCTCGGCCTTTGTCGCGCTGACCTATCTCGCGGGCCACCGCGTGATGGCCGATTACCTGCATATTCCGTATCTTGCCGGCGCAGGCGAACTGACCGTGGTCCTCGGGGCGACAGTCGGCGCGGTGCTCGGGTTCTTGTGGTTCAATTGTTACCCGGCCGAGGTCTTCATGGGCGACACCGGCTCACTCCCTTTAGGCGGCCTGATCGGGCTTGCCGCGCTCGTGACCCGCCAAGAGGTTTTGCTGGTGATCGTGGGCGGGATTTTTGTGGTCGAGACGCTGTCGGTGATGGGACAGGTATTCTGGTTCCGTTCGACCGGCAGACGAATTCTGGCGTGCAGTCCGCTGCACAACCATTTTCTGTTCCGCGGCCAGCATGAAACGAAAATCGTGAGCCGTTTCTGGATCGGCGCCGCCCTCCTGGCGATCGCAGGCATCGCCAGCCTGAAGATCCGCTGACCAGTGTAGCCGGGTTTCTCCGAAACCCGGTTGGCCGCCGGCAGGCGACTTGCACAACCGAGGATGGTTGTACTACTCGACTGCACCGGTCGAAATCAGCAAATGAACGACCGCCTCGGCATTTTGTACGCTGCTCTTCGAAGTGCCGCCGAGATCTAACTTCCTGCCAGGCTGTGCCGAATCTCCATGCGAAGTCTTCGCGGCCAGAACTTGTTCCACTTCATGCTCCAGTTGCGATTCCGCAAGTACGCACCGCGCGTGTCCGAGCGGCGCGCTGCCCTGATTATCGCGCCGATTCACGTCGGCGCCGGCTTCGATCATCGCTCGAATCGACTCAAGCTGCCGTTGGCCATCCGTCGTGCACTGCTTGAGGATGGCATACACGAGTGCCGTGTGGCCGTCCCCATCGGCGAAGTTTACTGCGGCCCCCGCAGAAAGCAGCAGCGGGACAATGCGCGGCCATCCGACCGCCAGCATGAGCGGCGTCACGCCTTGCCCGGTGCGCGCGTGAATATCTGCCCCGGCGCGTATCCACTCTTCGACCGTCGCCGATTCGCCGCCTGCGCACGCCAAATGAAGGCCGGTGAAGCCATCGTTGCGCCGCGCGTTAACATCGGCTCCCGCTTCGACGAGCAAGCGGAATCGTTCTCGATCGAAAGGCGGCCACGCCGCGAACATCAGGGCGGTTTGCCCGAGCTCATCGGCAATCTTGGGGTCGGCGCCGCACGCGAGAAGGCGCCGCATGTCGTCCAGAGAAATGCGCCTGAGCAATCGGTCGGATATTCGTCCACTTCGCTCGGTTTGAAGCCTTTGTTCCGCAGTCTCGTATCCCAATAGAACGCGCGCAATCTCGTCGAAAACGTCGTGCGCGTTCTTAACGACATCGTCCGGCCACTCGTTAACTTGTGATTCGCCCGGCGCTGCTGGCACTGGGTCTGTCCGCCCAGCGGACTCTTCAAGATCCCATTCCAACATCGTCTCACTTCCCGCAAGCCGATCCTTCTCCAAATAGCCGTCGGGCATCAGCGCGGCGATTGTCCGGCTCACGATGGGGTCGAACGTCGCGGTTTCGTTGCCCGCCGCCGAATCGCTTACTTTGAGGGGGAGCATAAACGACTTTTGAACGTCAGTGCGGATGGTAATCGTCCGACCGGCCTGAAACAGAACGCGAATCAAATGCTCGGGATTATCGTCGGTCCAAACTGACTCATACTGCCTGCGGATGACTGGCTCCGGAATGTCGAAAAGCGCCGGTTCGAGTTGAGCCACTGCCGGCCGCGACAATGCCAACAAGAGCTGCGAGACACGCTCGGCCGAGAAATCGTCAATGGTTCGGGCCGGAAACAACTCGCGCACGAAGCTATCGCCTCGACGAACGATCACGAGCTTGGCTGTTCTCGTCGGCGGATCGGCGAAGCCAACCCAGCGCGTGAAAATTTCGATGCGCTCGACGGAGGCGGCGGTCGGCAAACTGAGCATTGGTGGATCTGGCCTCTGCAAACCCGGCGCGGACTCAGCCGACGAAACGAACCCAAACCAACGATCACCGGGACGTTTGCGAATTTGCGCGGATCAATTCGACGGGCTTCATTTCGGAAATCCGCGCGTATCCGCGAAATTCGCGGTCTATTGCTTGCCTTTAACTTTGACGATTTTCACGGCACATCCACGAGATACAGATCGTGCCGCCCGTCGCGCTCGGAGACGATGACGAGTCGCTTGCCGTCGGGGTGCCAGGCGGCGTAGTCGTCGCTTTCCGGGTTTTTCGTGACGCGTCGGATTCCTTTTCCATCCGCTTGCATCAGGTAGATTTCGTAATTGCCGTCGCGATTACTCGTGAACGCAATCTGCGAGCCGTCGGGTGAAAACCGCGGGCGGATGTCCTGTCGCGGGCTGAAGGTCAGGCGGCGCGCTTCGGAACCATCGGCGGCGGCGACGTAGATTTCATAATCGTCGTCGCGGGTCGAAGCGAAGACGATCCGCTTTCCGTCGGGAGAAAAATCGGGCCAGTTGTTGACCCCCTCGCTGTCGATGATCATTTTGCGGTCGCCCGCTTCGAGATTCACCGAACAGATCTGCTGCCGCCCCTGATCGGCGAAACTGTAAACGACGCGCGTGCCGTCGGGCGAAAAGGCGGGGCTGCGCGGGCCGGAAAAGCCCCCCGCAGGCGGAATCTCGACGTCCTTGCCGGCGCGCCGGTCGTGAATGACAAGCGCCAAGCTCAGGTTCCCACGGTTCTGAACCCAGGCCAGAACCTGGCCGTCGAGGGTCGAAGCGGGCTCGAATTCGGTTCTTCGTTCGTCAGCATG
>DATGKC010000105.1:0-3527 GCA_035294845.1 Planctomycetaceae bacterium
GGCAGGGACATTATCCCCGCGATTATTGCGCCATGTATCGCACGAGTGTGCTCGTCGACGAGAACCTGACGTTCTGCCCCGGCGATTCCGAGATCACCGGAGGCTACTCGATCGCCCGCCAGCTTTGGGCCAATGGACACGAAACGCGAATGATTCCGGTGTGGGAAATCGCCCGGAAAATCGTGCACGTGGCGCATGGCACGGCGGCCGTTTCCAATGACAAACCGCTACGGCATCGGTCGGCCCAGCGCAAGGCTCAAGGGCGGGCCCGCGCGCTGATGTCCGAAGAGTGGGTCGAACTTTTGCGCAACGACAGCCGGCTCGATGCCGCCTGATCGTCAGTCGTCCCATTTTTCCTTGAACCGCACCTGGTTGCCGACGCGCTTGTAGCGGTATTTATACTCCAGGCCGCCCGGATAGCGCGCCGTGTATTCATAGCGCGTGCGGAATGGGCCCGAGAACTGGCGCTCGCGCACTCGCATCGCCGGGCCGGGTCCGACTGCCTGCGGAGGCGAAAGCGCCTGCGATGGTACCGCGGCCGGCGTCATGGCCGGAGGCCCGCCAACCAGTGCCTGCGGCGCCGCAACGGGCGCCGGATTCGAGATCGGCGTAAAATAGCCGGCCACCGGAGCGGGATACGTGATCACCGGCTCGTAAACGACGATCGGCGGCTGCCCGAAGACCGACAGGTTCGCATAGATCGGCGGCGTCACGTACAGCGAACGGGCCTGGTAATAGTACCCGTCGGACTGGGCCTGCGCGGTGTCGAACAATGGCCCGAAAGCCAGCAGAGCGAAACCGGCCAATTTCAAAGTCGTTCGTCGCATTTTCAATTCTCCTTAACTTGAGGGAACGCGACCCACGGTTTGGCATTGATAGATTCCATCATAACAAGTTGGGCGGTCCGGACAATCGGACTTCGCTACAGTTTTTTCCCCTCGATCAGGCAGACCTCGGCCTTTGTCGGTACGATTCTGGTCAGTTGAAAGCCCCCCGCCTGGTAGAGCTTTCGGAATTCGTCCTCGGTACGCTCTTTGCCGCCGGGAATCGTGAGCATTGTCAAATCGAGCAACTTGCCGAACGAAGGGTCGTTGCCGGGAGCGATAATGCCCTCGATAACCAGCAGCCGCGAGTTGTCATTCATCGCCTTGTGAATATTGCGCAGAATTCCTGCTGCCCTCTCGTCTTCCCAATCGTGGATGATGTGCCGCATGAGATAGGCATCGGCGCCCTTTGGCACCGATTCAAAGAAGCTGCCGCCAATCACCTGGCAGCGCTCGGCTAAACCGGCCGCCTTGAGATTCGCTTTGGCCCGCTCGGTGACGCCTGGCAGGTCATATAGAATTCCCCGCATGTCGGGATATTTCTTCAAAACGGTGGTCAATAGGCTTCCGTTGCCCCCACCGACGTCGGCCAGCACCGCGATGCCTGAAAAGTCGTAAGCGTCGGTCATCGCGGCCGTCTCCCGTCCGTGTACGCCGACCATCGCCGCATCGAAGACCTTGGCTTGTTCGAGGTTCTTCGACAGAAAATCGAACACCGGCATTCCGTACAACTTCTCGAAAGCCGTTTTTCCGGTCCGCACGCTGTAGAACAAAGCGCCCCACGCCTGGTAATGCTCTTCTCCGCTCATGATCGCCAGGGCCCTTTGAGATCCAGGAACATCGCTTCGCAGCAATTCCGCCACGGGCGTCAAAGAAAAGCGTCCCGCGCCGTCATCGGCGAAGACCCCCAAGCTGGCCAGACCACGCAACAGGCGGTACAGCGAAGGCGCGTGCGCCTGCGTTTCCTTTGCGAGATCGTCGGAAGAGCGTGGGCCGCGCGCCAGCAGGTCGGCGATCCCCAGCTTGGCAGCCGCATAGATGGCTTGAGTCGTCCAGTAACCGGTGATCATCCGGTTCATCAGTTCTTGCGGGGAGGATGTTTCCATCGAGTTGTTCTTTCCTGATTTCGAAAGGGCGACGATAGACAAGTTTAGCGATGCTGCGATCGGGACGAGTTTATCGCGATCGGCGGATGGAATCACGGCTGTAGGCGGGTTTCTCCGAAACCCGCGATTCATGCGCAGACCGGACGCCTGCCGTAGATCGTTCGTCGTCGCGAAGACGCGCGGGTTTCGGAGAAACCCGCCTACACTGCCGTCTATAGCGGCGACGGACGTCTTCGGTAAAATGGGCGGCTCGACCCACACCGGCTGACAAAGGGACTCTGCATGGACATTTCCACCGAATTCATGTCAGCCATCATCAATGCTTTCGAGGCCAACAAGCGCCTGGCGGACCGAGCCGTCGAACAGGTGCCCGATGAGAAACTGCACCTCGCTCTCGACGAAAACACGAACTCCATTGCCGTCATCATGAAGCACGTCGCCGGCAATTTGCTCTCTCGTTGGACCGACTTCCTGACGACGGATGGAGAGAAACCGTGGCGTCAACGCGATCAAGAGTTTGTGGAATCATTCCGCACTCGGGCCGAGCTTTTGGAATTCTGGGAGCGTGGCTGGGCCTCGTTGACTGCAACTCTCAAAGACTTGCAGCCGAGCGACCTCGGAAAAACGGTGCTCATCCGTGGCGAACCGCATTCCGTGCCGTTGGCCCTGGAACGCTCATTGGGCCACACATGCTATCACATCGGCCAGATCGTCCAGGTCGCCAGAATCCATGCTGGCCAGAGGTGGAAGACTCTCACGATCCCCAAAGGCGGATCCGAGAAGTTCAACAACGAGAATTGGGGCCACGCCGGAAAATCGCATTCGTAGCATAAGCGTCTCGCTTCTGCGCCGTGCATAATCGTTCTCGCTTGTGTGCCGCGTGCCGCGCTCAGAACGTCGCAGTCAAGGCAACCTCTCGTTTTTGTTGGAGACCAACGAACTCCCTACAGTCCCCGCTCGCCTCCAACCTGTCATGGCCCCATCCAATTAAGCCTCTGACGGGAGCATGTCCCCGGCCGAGTTATGCACGTTGAATCAAGGTCGTTGTGAACTGCCATCGTGGTCGGTTTCTTTTGTCAGGTTGCGTCGTGCCAATGATTTTGCGGTTCTCGACGAGTCGGCTCACTATCAAAGCTGGACCGATGTAATCCGTCAATCGAGCCCGGCCCGCCCCGATTTAGCAAGCGTCATCGCGATCACGGCACGATCTAGGGCGGGCGTCCGATCCGCGGGTTTCGGAGAAACCCGCCTACACTTCACGGGTTCTTGCCGGCCTCTTCGGCTTCCTCCGCGGTGATCAGGCCGTCGCCGTCGGCGTCGAGGCGTTTGAACGCGGCCGGGGGACCCACGAATTCGCGAAGCGATACGTCGCCGTCGCGATTGCGATCCATTTTTCGGAACCAGTCGGGGCCTTTTGTCGGCGCATTCACGACCGGCGCCGTGGCGTCGCCGCGCGCCATCATCGTTTGGTTGCGGAATAAGACGGGCTTTCCCAGCTCCAAGACGCCGCGAAACCGTCCGGCCAGCTCGACCGCCGTGATCGTTTCGTCTCCGTCGCGGTCGAAGGAACGCAGGCGCTCGAAGGCATAGGTCAGCT
>DATGKC010000106.1:0-3345 GCA_035294845.1 Planctomycetaceae bacterium
GTATTTGAGCACGTCGGCGATCGTCTCCATTTCCGGGACCGGATGATCGAACTCGTAGATCGACGCGGCGCTGGGATGCACGTGCGAATCCATGAGTCCCGGCAGCATGGTCTTCCCGCCAAGGTCGATCTTTTCGGTGGCCGGCCCGGCCAGTTTCAACACGTCGGCATTTCCGCCGACCTCGAGAATGCGATCGTCTTTGACCGCCAGCGCCTCGGCGATCGTGAACTTTTCATCGACGGTCACGATCTTGCCGTGGTGCAAAATCAAATCGGCATCCTGGGCGCCGGCCGGCGTCGCCCAACCGACTAACAAAATGGCGGCGATCGCACACAAGCGCCGGCCGACAAAAAAGTCGCCGTTCATTTCGGCAGCTCCATCGCTAATAACTCGCTGAATCGCAAATAAGCGTCGTTCCAGGCGGCCCGGTCGCGCGGCTCGTATTGCTTGAGCGCGCTCGACGCGCGGACGACCGAACGCATTTCGGCCAGGTTAGCCACTGCTCCCGATGTTCGCGCCTGGACGAGCACATTTCCCAGCGCGGTCGCCTCAACCGGTCCGGCCATGACAGTTCGCCCGCATGCATTGGCGGCAAATTGGTTGAGCAGCTCGTTCTGCGATCCGCCGCCCACGATGTGGATCACCTCGACGGTCGAGCCAGAGAGTTCTTCCAGCCAACTTAAGACCATCCGATATTTGAGCGCCAGGCATTCGAGCGCCGTGCGCACGAACTCCCCCTCGTTTTCCGGCGCGGGTCGGCCGCGCGCCTGGCACCACTTGACGATTTCAGCGGGCATATCGGCGGGGGCGAGGAATTCGGGGGCGTCGGGGTCGATCAGCGATTTGAACGGCTTCGATTCGGCGGCCAGGTGCGTCAGCTCGGCGTAGCTCAGCGTCTTTCCGCGGCGCTCGAACGCGCGGCGGCATTCCTGCACCAGCCACAAACCCATGATGTTCTTGAGCACGCGGTACGTGCCGTCGATTCCGCCTCATTCGTGACGTTGAGCTCCAGAGCCCGCGACGTGAGAATCGGCTGAGGCAGCTCCAGACCCATCAGCGACCAGGTGCCCGAGCTGACATAGGCCCAGTTGGCCGTGCCGGTCTTTTCGGTCGGGACGGCGGCGACAGCCGAACCCGTGTCGTGGGTCGCGGGGGCCACGACATCCAGCCGCGGCAAACTGCAGCGTTCGGCCACGTCGCTTCGAAGCTTTCCGAGATTCGTTCCCGGCGGCACGACGTCGGGAAAGATCGTGGCCGGAACGTCGAACTTGCGCAAAAGCTCGTAGGCCCAGGCGCGAGTCGTGGCGTCGAGGCACTGAGTGGTCGTGGCGTTCGTGAACTCGACGACCTGGCTTCCGCAAAGCAGCCAGTGAAATACGTCGGGCATCATCAAGAATCGCTTCGCCTGCGCCATGAATGACGGATTCGACTGCTGCATGGCGATCAATTGATAAAGCGTGTTGATGGGCATGAACTGCATGCCCGTCGTCGAGAAAATGTCTTTGCGTGAGACGTGCGAGAAGGCGCGATTCATGACCCCCGTCGTGCGCGGGTCGCGATAGTGATACGGCTGGCCGAGCATTTCGTTTCCCTGCGCCAGCAGCACATAGTCGACGCCCCAGGTGTCGACCCCGATCGAGATGGCGTCGTTGCCGAACGATTGCGCCGCTTTCGCCAGGCCCGATTGAATCTCGCTCCACAGCCGCAGCACGTCCCAGCGCAGCGAATCGGCGACGGCGACCGCCCCATTCGTGAAACGGTGCATCTCATCGAGCCGGACGCGCGTCCCGTCGAACAGCCCCGCCACGACGCGGCCGCTTTCGGCCCCCAGGTCCACTGCCAGATAGCATTGTTCCGACATATCTTCGCGTGACCCGGCTACTTTGGCTTCGTCGAAGCGGCCGGCTTTGGAAGTGCATGACTCATTTGGAAATAGGCAAGAGCGGGATCGCGCCACTCAGGATTCTTGTCTGCATTCCAGACCACCTGGCTGCCGTGCCGCGCCTCGAGCCAACCCGATGTCCGGCGGGCGAAAGCAAATTGCCATTCGAAGCGCCCCTCGTCCGATTTCGTTGGGACGGTTTCAAGCATCAACAGCGCTTCGGGATCAGTTCCCTGGACGAACGCAAACAATGCACCATCGAGCAACTTGCTTTCGTCGAGCTCATATCGGTAGATCGGCTGCTGCAGGAGGCGCATTTCTTCGCGGTCCGGATCGCCTACAGCCCAGCCCAACAGGGTCACGCTGAAGGAACGGGCAAGGTTTTTCATTTGACGCAAGCGAGACCCCGCCGAATCGGCCGGAATGGGTGAATCCGGCACTTTTTGGAATTCAATCCCGGCCCCCTTCGGTTGCCACACAATTCGGCCCTCGAGTTCGGCGCGAATCGGCGCGCGAGCGAGTGATTGGAAGTTGTCGCAGATGTCGCCGTACCAGGGATAGCAACAGGCCGCAGCAACAGGCCGTCCGCGATTGGTCCAGATATAAGTGGCGCCGTCGACTGAGCCGCGCGTCTGATTTGCCCAGCGCAAGACGCAGCGGAGTTTCAGCGGCTCATTTCCAACAGGGTCGGCGTACATCGCGTATCGCCCGGCCGATTTATCAAGTATCTGGTGGAGATCGGTTTTTTCGGGCGCCACGCTGCCGATATCGCCAGGCGACCGGCGCGCTTCGTCATTGCGATCGTCGCCGTGTGCGCGAGGATTGAACGTGCCGATCAACGCCAGCGCAGCACCCGCAGCAACGACAGGGCCCCACGAGCGATGCCAATGCATTTTGAAGTCTCCACCGAGAAAGGTTGGCGTATTTATCCGCATCCCGCTTCCGGGCAGGCGGTCGCGCGGCGCCTGCTTCCTGCGTCGACGGGAGTGCCAAGAAAGCGGAGGTCAATTCAACCTGCCGTTTGCCAGGCGCCGAAACGACTGCGACTTCATATTCACAAAGGTAGTTTAACCACCAAGACGCAATGAAAACATCCTAATGTGAATTGCCCGCACGACCGAAAATCATCCGAGCGAAATGCACGTCCATTGCCAACGGTGCTGCGACCTCCTCTGGGGTCGGATTGGCATGACACATCTTACCGGGGGTCATCGTTTAGCTCGACCCCCGGCTATTTGCTGGTACCCCTCATCGGGGAGCTGCACGCGGCTCATTGGCAATTACGATGAAAACGACTGAATCGCGCTCTAAGCACGGCCCGCCCATGAGCGAAGCGTGAGTCGGGTGGCCCTCCCTGAAAGAGTCCGTGGTGTCAAGTGCGTCCTTGCGGAATTCTGTCGATTTTTTTGTGGTCTGCGCGCGGACGGGAAGTGGTCCGGCGATTTTTGGGCGCGGACAGATTA
>DATGKC010000107.1:0-3591 GCA_035294845.1 Planctomycetaceae bacterium
GTTTGCCGATCTCGGCAGCGAGCACCTGGCGCATGCGATCTTCCGGCGCACACGGGCGGGGGGCGCCATCGTCGCGTGGGGTGAGCGGATGCTCGAATGGCCGCTGGAGCGACCCCAACTCCGCGAGGTGGTGCCGCGAAAGAATGGCGCCGAGTACTCGAATGGCGGTTGCGCACTCGACGTGGATGGTGACGGCGTCGATGAAATCGTCGTGGCCCGCGGACGCACTCGCTCGTGCAGCGATCCCGACCTGTACTGGTTCAAGCAGCTCCATGCTGACGCGTCCTGGGCAGAGCAGCGGATCGCTCACATCGGGAACGTCCCGATCGCGCCGCACGACATCAACCGGTTCTCGGCGCGGCGTCCGGACGGCAGCAAAGTCCGCGGCGTGGTCGCTGTCGTCGATCGCCGGCAGCTTGTCTGGTACGAAATCCCGGCTGATCCAACCGGGCTCTGGCCGAAGCACGAGATCGCCGAGTTGCCGCTTAAGAGTCAATCCGGCATTGCCGTCGGCGACATCGCCGGCAATGGGCGCTCAGACGTGGCATGCGGCATGTTTTGGGCAGAATGTCCTTCCGACCCGATACAGGAACCTTGGAAAGTTCGCCGCTTCGGACATTGGGAAGACGGCGGCTGGGGCGGAATGGCCAAGCTCGAGTTGGCTGATTTGAACGGCGACGGCCTCCCGGAGATTGTCGCAAGCGAAGCTGAGATCCCCAATGCGCGCCTCGGAATATTTTCGCGCGACCAATCGAAACCGGATGGTCTCTGGCAGTACCGCGAAATCGAATCAGGCTTGTATTGTCCTCACAGCCTGGTGCTCGCCGATCTGGATGGAGACGCCCGAACCGATATCGTCACAGGCGAAATGACGGCCGGCGGCTGGTCGTTTCCGCTCAATCCACATCCGCGAATCCTGGCATTTCTCAACCACGGCGATCAAGCATTCGAGAGGCACGTGCTGGCCGAGGGGCTGGGCGTGCACGAAATGGGAAGCTTCCCCGACAAGCAGAAAGATGCGCTCACGCTGTTTGCCGCCGACGAGATCCAACAGAAGCTGCCAGAGATGAAGACTCATATCAGCACATGGACCATCGAGCTATCGACGCGAAGAATCGGCAAATGATAGACTGCGTCGATCCCGCGCCCCGAGCCTTGCGTGCAATCGGATTGCCGCATCAGCAGTCATGAGCAAGCCACGGCGCTGAAAACCATCATTGCGGCGTGCGAATGCGCGACTTGCCCTTGATCATACGCAGGCTTGTCATCTGAAGGCTTATAAATGCAACCGATAAATCAAGCACAGAGTTTGATGTTGAGTTTGATTGAAAACCACGTTGCGTTCAACGAATGCGATGGGGCGGCAATCGCTCGCGCGCTTCGTGAAAACAGGGATCTCTGGCGGGGAGTCGTGATGCTGAACGAAGGATACGAGGGCTTTTCAAGCCTTATCTGCCTTCGCGATATTGAGCGAGATTTTTGGAACACGTCGAGCATGTTCATTCTGGCGGAATCGGGAAAAGAGTCTGAGCTACTGGCCCTGGCCCAAACATTCAAGGCCGATGAAGTGGACTTTCTGGACAGGGAAACCACTTCACGCGCATTGGGAGTCTCGTCCGCCGGATATGATCCCAAAGTTTTGCGTTTGTGGTGGGACTGAAGCGATCGTCAGCCGATAATCTCATGCACGACTTCGCCGTGCACGTCGGTCAGCCGGTAGTCGCGGCCGCTGTAGCGGTAGGTCAATCGCTCGTGGTCGATGCCCATGAGATGTAGAATCGTCGCGTGCAAATCGTGGACATGGACTTTATTTTCGACGGCGTACCAACCGAACTCGTCGGTCGCTCCGTAAATCTGGCCGCCGCGGATGCCTCCGCCGGCCAGCCACATGGTGAAGCCGTAGGGGTGATGATCGCGGCCGTCGCCTTTTTGCGCAACGGGACTGCGCCCGAATTCGCCCCCCCAGAGCACAAGCGTCTCGTCCAATAGCCCGCGGGACTTCAGATCGGCCAGCAAGCCCGCGATGGGCCGATCGACCGCGGCGCAGCTTGCCGGAAGCTCGGTGCGAATGCCGGTGTGGTGGTCCCATCCCACCGGGCTGAAGACCTCGACCGAGCGCACGCCGCGTTCGACAAGCCTCCGGGCCAACAGGCATTGTTTGCCGAAAGCGGCCGACCGCGGCTCGTCCAGCCCGTACAGCTTCTGGACCGACTCGGGCTCCGCGTCGATATTGAAAGCTTCCGGGGCCTGCACCTGCATCCGGAACGCCAATTCGAGCGACGCGATCCGCGCTTCGAGTCGGCTGTCGTTTTCACGGTCGTGACGGTGCTCTTGGTTGAGGCGTTCCACGAGATCGAGCTGGCGGCGCTGGCCGGCCGCCGAAAGTTTGCGGTTGGCGAGATTGGCGATCGGCCGCTTGAGGTCGTCCACGCGCGTCCCCTGGTATGCCGCCGGCAGAAAGCTCGACCCCCAAAGTCCGGCATCCTGCCCGCCGGCTCCGATCGCGACGAATCCCGGCAGATTCTGGTTTTCGCTCCCCAGCCCATAGAGCAGCCACGAGCCGAGCGACGGCCGCGAGAATACCTGCTCGCCGGTGTGCATTTGCAGACAGGCGTTGGGATGATTGACGTTATCGGCCACGACTGAACGAACCACACAGACGTCATCAATGCACGCGGCAAAGTGCGGCAGCAGGTCGCTCACTTCTATGCCCGATTCGCCGCGCTTTTTGAATTCGAACGGCGAGGCCATCAGGTTTTCAGTCGTTGTCCGCGCCAGCTTCGGTTTCTCGAAAGGGAGCGGTTTGCCTTGGTCGGCAGTCAGGCGGGGCTTGGGATCGAGCAAATCGACGTGCGACGGCCCGCCCCCCATGAAGAGGAAGATCACTTGTTTGGCCGTCGGCGCATGGTGCGGCCGTTTCGGCTCAAATGGATTGTTCGCCGGGCTGGCGGTCGAAGCAGCTTGCGCCTGGGCAACGAGACCCGCCAGTCCCACCATGCCGAAGCCATTGGCAACCGACGTCAGCCATTGCCGGCGGCTGGCATCGGCTCGCGTCCAGGTGGCGTCGAAGGGGTGCATAGGTCGGTTCCGGCGCCGGAATGCGGACATCAATCGACGAACAAGAACTCATTTGACAACAAAAGGGCCTGCGTGTAAACCCCCCACGGATCGCCCGCTTCGGTAGAGCCCGGCGGCCCATCGAGCGGCTCGACCTTCGCCCGCTCGATAAAACTGCATCCCAGCTCCACCTCGGAGGGTGTCGGCACGCGCCCGAAAATCAGCTTATACAGCGCCTGAATTCGTAGCGGCGGATCGGTCTGGGCGGCGATTTCGGGGCGCGCAACCACCTTGCCCGCCGCGTCCCCGATTCCCGAATCGTTCATCAGGTAGAGAGCCTGTGGGGCGATGGTCGACACCGTTCGCCGCTCGACGTGCATGGCCGCGTCGGCCGCGTCGAAAAGCGGTCCCAGGCCCGAGCGGTTGGTGCGCGTGGTCTTGATGTAGAGCATCCGCCGCGAAGTCATCGCGTCTGCTTCGGCAGGCCCGCCCGGTCTTGCCTCGAGCCGCCCGGCGACGGCAAGCAGCGCATCG
>DATGKC010000108.1:0-6089 GCA_035294845.1 Planctomycetaceae bacterium
CGGGCGAAGCTGGGCGATGCGGCCGGCGATCGGCAATTCATTCATGGGCGGTCATACCGCATGGGATATCGATTCAAATTCGGCCGAACAGAAGATAGCACAGCCCGGCTCCGACGAGGGTCATCGAAAGCCCCCAGATCATGACTTTATTGAACAAGAGACGCCGATCGGCCGTGACCGGCGCCGAGGCAATGCACAGCGCGCCGATCGTCGATAAAGGAGATGAATCGACCAGGTGTCCCCCCACGATGACAGACAGGGCGATGTTCCGCGAGTCTCCGCCGCCAAGCTGAACCACCAGCTTGGGAACCATCGGCAGAAACGCCGGCAGGACCACGCCCGACGTGCTGCTGTACACCGAGACGATGCCGGTCAAGGCGGCGATGACGGGCGTCACCGTACGCGGGCTCGAAACGCGGGCGATGATTTCGGCGAACCGGTCGATGCCTCCGGTCTTTTCGAGCAGCGACGTCAGCACCGTTACGCCACACACCATCACGATCACGCTCCAGGGCATGTTTCGGACGGCTTGTGACTCGTCGGCGGCGCGCGCCAGCGTCAGTACGGCCGCGCCGGCAAACGCCGCCATTCCCACGTTCCATTGTCCGAAAACGACTCCCACGATCAAAACGCCGACGACGCACAGCGTCAACCATTGCCTGGGCCGCATGTCGGCCGCCTTGCCGTTGCTGGTCGACCTGTCGTCGCTCGTCGCCGCGCTGGGATTCGCTACATCAATCACCGGCCTGATCGGTTCGCGATCGGTAAAGCTCCGCGAGAACAGGCGCCAGCCTCCCAGCAGCAAATAGCCGCCGAAGGCGACGAGCACATGCGCCAGAAGGTTGTAGCCGAACGTCGCTGCCTCGACGCCCGAGAGCCCCATTTTGTCGCGCATCAGGTTGTTGGCAATGATGCCGGTGGGCGCGAACGGCGACAGGGCGCCGGCCAAAGTGCCGTGAGCCACCATGACGGTCATCAAAAAGGCCGAGATGCCGGCCCGTTCGGCGACGGCCATTGCCATCGGCGCCATGAGCGCCGCGGCGGCGATATTCCCGGCTCCCACCGCCGAGAGGCCGAATGCCAGCAGAAAGAACATCACGGGGATAAGGCCCACGTTTCCGCGGCAGCAGCGGACTGCAAGCTGCGAGACTTTATCGAGCGTGCCATTGACCTGAGCTTGCGTGAACAACAGCGTCACGCCGACCAGCGTCAGGAACAGATCGGCGGGAAACCCGGCGACGACGTCCCTGATTCCAAGATCGTATCCGCAGGCGGGCGCGAGATAGACGCCGATCATCCAGGCCAGCGCGACGGAAAGTACCCCGGGATTGACCGACGTCGTGCAACTGATGATGATCACGGCGAATAGCGCCGCCAGGGAGATCCACGCCAGGTCCATAGTCGAGCACTTCCGCAGGCAATTGAAATGACAGGGATTGAGATCGTAGTGTGAACTTGTCAGGACGCCAGCGCGTTCAGCGACAGACACGTTGTCCACCTGGCATCCCGCTGGTGGCAGAGGCGAGCCCGCTCACATCCTATCGAGACCGCCGCCGTTTGTCGGCCCATCAAGGAGTCGCAAACGTCCCGCCCGCCGCTCAGGAAACTCTGTGATCTCTGCGTCTCTGTGTTTCAAGTCCGTTTCGCGCTCAATCAAAATGAAGAACCGCAGAGACGCAGAGGGCACAGAGAGACGGAGAAAAAGGAGCGATGCATGGTCCATGACGCCATCACAGCGAATCCTGTTGAATCTTCTTGTTCCGTAAGTTTCCTGTCCTTGGCGCTGCGATTGGACTATCCTGGCGCGCGCGAGTTGCGAAAGACTTTTTGCCCACCGCGTGCGCCAAGACGAACCACGGCAAGCGCGAATTACTGCAAAGCGACATTCCTTGAACAACAATCTGCCGCTGGCCGGCGTGCGCGTGCTCGATTTGACTCGCGTGCTGGCCGGGCCCTATTGCACGATGATCCTTGCCGACCTCGGCGCCGAGGTCGTTAAAGTCGAGCGCCCGAAGATCGGCGACGATTCGCGCCACTTTGGTCCCTTCCTTCCCTCAGGGATGAGCGCCTACTTTGCCAGCATCAACCGCGGCAAGAAGAGCATCACGCTCGACCTGCACGACGCCCACGACGTCAAGACGCTCATTCGGCTCGCGGCATGTGCCGATGTCTTGGTCGAGAATTTTCGTCCCGGGGCAATGGAAGCGTTCGGCCTTTCCAGCGAGCGGCTGCGGGAGCAGAATCCCAACCTGATCTTTGCCTCGCTGTCGGGTTTCGGGCGAACGGGAGCATCCTCCGGCCGCCCCGCCTATGACATTATCATTCAAGCTGTCAGCGGTTTAATGAGCATCACGGGAGAAAATGCCGAGCGCCCGGTGCGCGTGGGCACGTCGATTTGCGATATTCTAACAGGGTTGTTTGCAACGATCGGAATCCTGGCCACTCTTCACCGGCGTGGCCGCACTGCGGCTGGCGCCGATCTCGACCTGTCGATGCTCGACTGCACCGTGGCCGCGCTCGAAAACGCGATCAGCCGCCTCGAGGTCACGGGAGAGGTCCCCCGCGCGATGGGCACGCGGCACCCTTCCATCGCCCCCTTTCAGGCATTCGCGACGGCCGACGCGCCGATCGTGGTGGCGGCCGGAAACGAGGCCCTGTGGCGGAAGCTGTGTGATGTCATCGGCCGCCCTGAGCTGGCCTCCGATCCGCGGCTCAAAGACAACGCCACGCGCGCCCAAAATTTGGATTATCTCGAACAGGTTCTCAGCGAGCGGCTTCGCACTCAAGCCTCGGCCTGGTGGCTGGCGCGCCTGGCGGAAGCGGGCATTCCCGCCGGTCAAATTTCGTCGGTTGCCGAAGTCGTCGCCGATCCGCAATTGGCCGCGCGGGGGATGCTGCACCGCATGCACTCGGCCGAGAACGATGCGGGATTCTTGACGGCCGGCTCACCCTTGCGGCTCGACGGCGCCCCGATTCCGCTGGCGACACGCGCTCCCGAGCTCGGCGAACACACGAACGATGTCCTTCGCGATTGGCTGACAGAGACGTCAGACCAGTAGCCACGGCAACTTGCGGTGTAGTCGGCCCAAACGATGCGCCGTCAGGAATTGGAGACGAACGCCATGTACGTCAGGCTTTCTTGCCTGACACGAGCGCGAGCGACGCATTTGCGCTATGCCGGACTTTCCTCTCCACAACCCCACGCCGAATTCCAATCGCTTCCGGGATTCGCCGGCAACTCAGGGCATCGCACGACTTCATTGTCAGGCACGACTCCAAGCAAATGGCTGACAAAACCGCGCGTGCCATTGATTGCGAAATGATTTTGCTGCGCGTGCATCTCTCGATGATATTCCGGCAGGGTCGCGTCAGAACGACGCCAGCAAACGTGCGTCCGGCAACGCAAAAGCCGCGTACGCGGCCAAAACAATTGAATACTTCGCGTTCTAGGTTTCCAGGGTTCCCAAACGCGCCCGGTTCGATACACTTCAGGCGGGCGTAGGGGGCGTTGCTCGTCTCTTCTCAATTTCGTGCTGTATGCAACCGATCCGTTCTCTGTCGATGATTTCGCCGCTCGTCGTCTCGCTTGCCGGCACGCTTTTGCTGCCTGGTTGCAGCGACGCACGTTCCGATTCAGCCTCGGAAAGGCCTCCGCCGGCGATTGTCACCGCCGGCGCGCCGGTCGAACGGTCGATCTCGGATTACGTCGAATACACCGGTCGGATCGACGCCGTCGAAACTGTCGAGGTCCGGGCGCGGGTCACCGGATTCCTGACCAAGGTTTGGTTCGTCGCGAAAGAGGGGAATGACGACACGGCCGGCGAGGGAGCCGAAGTCAAGGCCGGGGAACCTTTGTATCAAATCGACGACCGTGAGTACAAAGCCGATCTCGAGGCCGCGGAAGGCGAGTTGGCAGTCGCCTTGGCGCAACTGGAAAAGGCGACGGGCGATTTGAAGCGGGCGGTTGCCCTCAAGGAGAAGGGGAGCATCAGCGCCGAAGAATACGAGCGCAACGACACGGCGAAGAAGCAGGCTGCGGCCACCGTCATTTCAGCCAAGGCGAAGCGCGACCGGGCCGAGTTGAACGTCGAGTTTTCGAGTATTGCGGCCCCGATTTCCGGGAAGATCAGCCGCACCCAAATTACGGCCGGGAACCTGATCCAAGCCGACAATACACTGCTGACGACGATTGTCTCGGTCGATCCTGTAAATGTCTTTTTCGACGTCGACGAGCGGACGATCCTGGCGATCCGCAAGCTCATGCGCGAGGGGAAGATCAGAAGCGGCAGGCACAGGGAGGCCGGCGACAAGGAAACGTTTTTGGTCGAGATGGGCTTGGCCACCGATCAGGGTTATCCGAAAAATGGCTATATCGACTTTGTCGACAATCGCGTCGATCCGGCGACGGGCACGCTCCGCGTCCGCGGCGTCTTCGAGAATCCCGCATTCCAACCGCAGCGACGCGAAATGACCCCCGGCATGTTCGCCCGCGTCCGCGTGCCCCTCAGCGAGCCGCACCCCGCATTGCTCGTGGCGGAGCGCGCCATCGGCAGCGACCAGGGACGGAAGTTCGTCTATGTGGTGAACGAAAAGAAGGAAGTCGTCGATCGCACGGTCAGGTTGGGCCCAGTCTACGATCGGCTCAGAGTGATCACCGAGGGGCTCAAGCCAGGCGAGCAGGTGATTATCGACGGTATGCAGCGCGTTCGGCCCGGAGTCGAAGTAACCGCAAAACCTGCAAAGATGGACGGCCGACCGGGAATGACCGAAGCCGACGCGTCGGCAGATTCCGCGAGCCCGCCGGGTCAGGACAAAGCCGCCAAGCCGCAGTCATCCAGCAAGCAATCGGCCGACTAGCCGCGGAGTCCTCCAAGAATGGCCAGGTTCTTCATCGAGCGTCCGGTGCTGGGGGTGGTCATCTCGCTGCTGATCCTGCTGGCGGGCTTGGCTGCCGTCAATATCCTGCCGATCGCCCAGTACCCGGAAATTACCCCGCCGACCGTGCAGATTTCGTGCTCGTATCCCGGGGCCAGCGCAACCGTCGTCCGCGACACGGTCGCCGCGCCCATCGAACAGCAGGTCAACGGCGTCGAAAAAATGCTGTACATGTCGTCGCAGTGCACAAACGACGGCGGCTACAACCTGACGGTCACGTTCGAGCTGGGAACCGATCTCGACATGGCGCAAGTGCTCGTGCAGAACCGTGTCAATCTGGCTCTTCCCTCTCTTCCCGACACGGTCAAAGCGATCGGCGTCTCGACGAAAAAGAAGTCGCCCAGCATCCTGTTGGTGGTCAATCTGTATTCGGACGTCGATCCGGCGACGAAGAAGCCGACCTTCGATCAGCTTTACCTCAGCAATTTCGCCTCGATCAATATCCGCGACGATCTGGCGCGGCTGAACGGCGTGGGAGACGTCACTTTTCTTGGGCAGCAGGATTACAGCATGCGGGTTTGGCTCGATCCCACGGCGCTGGCGAATCACAACCTGACCGCCACCGACGTGATCAACGTCCTCAAAGAACAGAATGTGCAGGTCGCCGCCGGGCAGATCGCACAGCAGCCGGTTCCTCTCGGGCAGGATTTTCAGTACACGATCAGCACTCTCGGCCGCCTGATCGAGGCGGAGCAGTTCGGAGAGATCATCGTCAAAACCGGGGCCTCGGGTCAGGTTGTCCGGATGCGCGACGTGTCGCACAGCGACCTGGGGGCCAAGAACCAGGACACGCGCTGCCTGCTCGACGGCCAGCCGTCGGTGGGGCTGGCGATATTCCAATTGCCGGGGTCGAATGCGCTCGAGACGGCCGAGCGCGTCCGCACCAAAATGAAAGAGTTGCAAAAATCCCGGTTTCCTGATGCCGGCGTTAAATATGCGATCGTCTACGACACCACTCCCTTCATCGAGGAGTCGGTCGACGAAGTATTTCACACGCTGCGCGACGCGGTGATCCTCGTGGCCGTCGTCGTGCTCCTGTTCCTGCAGGACTGGAAGGCGATGATTCTGCCCATGATCGACGTCCCTGTGTCGCTCGTGGGCACGTTTGCCGTGATGTACCTGATGGGCTTCACGCTCAACAATCTGACGCTGTT
>DATGKC010000109.1:0-2805 GCA_035294845.1 Planctomycetaceae bacterium
AAAAAGAAGGGGGCGATTGGAAGATTATTCAAGTCGAGCGCCTGCATCCCCTCAAAGACGAGCGAATGCGCATCTTCGACCAGCGCCCCGATTAAGTGGTTCCCCGCCGACGACTAATAGTTTACGTCGTACCAGTTCTCGCGGAAGAACGTGCGGTCGGTGCTTTGACCGTTGTGGAGAATGTAGCTGTTGAACCGCCACCCGCCGCGAATGGCAAATCGCGGGTGGGCCCCCACCCAAGGCTCACGATAGGCAGAGCGGCTCGGCGCCGAGTCGTCGAGATCGCCGGGACCGGCGGCGTGACTGTAATAAGACCGGCGGAAGACCCAATTGCCCGCTTCGGCCGGCGCAGCAGCCGCGACGAGCCAACTCAACGAGACGCCAACCAAGCAAATGGCCGAAAATCGACAGCGCACGATGCCCTCTATTCCATTGGAAAAGGGCTGGGGACGGAAATTCCAGCGAGCCGTGTCTTGGGCGGCTCGACGCTTTTGGCGGCAATGATGGTGAACGTTGCGTTTCGGCATCATTTGCCGCGACAAACTCATTGAAGTTTCATTACTGCATCTTACGTGCCGGTCGAGGCCTGCCGCAAGCCGAGTCGATCGCGCCAGGCGCGAGCCGGCTATGAGTTCGAGAGCGTCCAGACTTGCCCCGATGTCTCGGCAAGCCTTTGGCGATTGGTGAGATCGAAGTGCAGCGGCGTCAGCGTGACGAAGCCATTGGCCAGCCCTTCGACATCGGTGCCCGGCTCGAATTTATGGTGCTCGTCGAGAACGGTCATCGTCCAGAAGTAGGGACGGCCGCGCGGGTCGATGCGGCGTTCCATCGCTTCTCCATAGCGTCCCAACCCCATGGGAAGCGTCTTGACGCCGACGGGCCAGCCGGGTCGGGACTCGGGAAGATTCATGTTCCACAGCGCTCCCGCACGTTCTTCGCCGGCCAGAATCTGCGCGATGAGCTGCACGGCAAGCCGCGCGGCCCGCGGATAGTCGGGTTTCTCGCTGGCCGCGAGCGACACGGCGATGGACGTGACTCCGAAGAACGCTCCCTCGATCGCGCCTGCAACGGTTCCGGAATAGAGAACATTTATTCCCGTATTGGCGCCGGCGTTGATTCCGCTCACCACCAAGTCGGGAGGGGTGTCGCAAAATTGCAACATGGCCAGTTTCACGCAGTCGGCCGGGCTCCCGCGCACCGCCCGGCCGAAGAGCCTGCCATGCCTGAAGACTTCGTGGGCCAAAAGCGGTTCAAGATAGGTGATGGAATGGCTGACTCCGCTTTGTTCGACGCTGGGCGCGACGACATCGACCGGGCCCAGGCACAAAAGTGCATCGTGAAGCGCCTCGAGGCCCGGCGCATAGATCCCGTCGTCGTTCGTCAAAAGAATACGCATGATCTCACTGAGTAAAGCAACCTGACGACGAAATTGCCACGGACGCGGCGTTCCATCCACGCGCCGGGTATGGTACGACAGCGCTGCAATGACCGCCCAAAGTTCTGGTGAATTTGCGCCCAGGAGATCGCAACCGTGACCCACGTCGTACGCCGACGCCTGTTTGCCGTCGTCCCCGCCGCCGGCACGAGTCGGCGCATGGGGCGGCCCAAGCTCTTATTGCCGCTGGGAAACGCGACGGCGATCTCGACGATGCTGGCCGCGTTGGCACGGCAGGAAATCGCTGCGACGGTCGTAATCGTGCGATCCGATGATGAACCGCTCCGCGCCGCCGTCGCCGAGTCGGGCGCGACTCCGCTGCAGCCCGAGACGCCGCCGCCCGAAATGCGGGACAGCGTCGAATATGGCTTACGGTATCTGACGCAGCATTTTCAGCCGCAGCCCGATGATGGCTGGCTCTTGATTCCTGCGGATCATCCTCTTCTGGAACCGGCGGTCATGGATCAAGTGATTGCGGCATGGCAGGCGTCTCCTGAAAAAATCATCATTCCGGTCTATCAAAAAAAGCGGGGCCATCCGACGGTCTTCCCGTTCCGATTGGCTCCCGACGTATTCGCGCTGGCGGCCAACGAGGGGCTCAATAGCCTATTGGCGCGCCGGGCGGACGAAATCGAGCCGATTGAAGTCGCGTCCTTTTCCGTTGTCGCCGATCTCGACACACCCGACGACTACGCGCGGCTCAAAGCCGAATTCGAGAGGCGATAACGCCGTCGCCCCTCCAATATTTAAGGGATCGAGGGGCATAGCGCGTCGAGCGGGCGTTAGCGTCTTCCCCCCGTCCACGGGGGGACCGAGGGGGGCGTCGGCGCGATGGCGGCAACTGCAACATAAGGCGCGCCGCGAAATCGACCAAGCCTATCGCGCAGAGCGCCAACCTTGATAAACGCCTTGCGCGTGACCTAGACTTGATGTCGCGCTTTCATTTGCATTCTTCAACAGGTTCATTTCCATGTCGTTTGCGGACCACGATTCCGATGTCCCCGAGCTTCCGGAGGAGCTGCCTCCCGTGCGACCTCCCTCGGCGGGGTTCATTGTTCAATTATTCGTGGTGCCCGGGCTGATTGTGCTGGCAGTGGTCGGCGTCTGGCTCTTGTTCGGCAAGCTGGCGACAAGTGAGCAGGATTGGAAGGGACTATTGATAGAGCTTCAACATCCCAACAAGCATCGCCGCTGGCGGGGAGCCTCGGGGCTTGCGCAAATGCTGAAGGCCGACCAGGGGTTGGGAAGCAACGGTCAGCAGCTTTCTCGGAATCGCGAAATCGCCCAAGCCCTCTCGGGTGCCCTCACAGAGGAGGTGCAGCGGGGGGGGCAGTCGGACGAAGATGTCAAGTACCAGACCTTCCTGGCAC
>DATGKC010000110.1:0-4367 GCA_035294845.1 Planctomycetaceae bacterium
CGGACGAGGCCCGCCGGCAACGTGACAACCGGCCGGCGCCGGCCCGAGAGCTCCAACAGCAACTGCGCCAATTCCCGGTGATGCAGGTTGTCGCCCCCCAAGAGATATCGGCGACCGCTCGCTCCGCGGTCGAGTGCCTGCATCATTCCCTGCGCGACATCTTCGACGTGGACAATGCTTGTCCCCCCGCGGCAGACCAGCGCCACAGGCCCTTTGAGCAACCCGATCAGGTTTCCCGCAGTGATTAAGTCGCGGTCCCGCGGGCCATAGACCTCGGCAGGGCTGGCAATCACAACTGGAAGTCCGTCGGCGGCGGCAGCCAGGCACAATTGTTCGGCTTCCCGCTTGGCGAGCACGTAAGTCATTCCAGCCGCGGCGCGGCCGTCGAAGGCGGCCGTTTCGTCCCGCGGCCGCGGAATTCGGCTGGGGCCGAGCGCCGCCGCGCTCGATGCATAAACGACAGGCAGCGCGTGCTCTTTGGCCGCGGCCAGAACATGGCGCGTGCCTTCCACGACAACCGGAAACATGAGGGGCGAATTGATGTCTGACCAGGCGCTGATGCCGCCCAGATGAATCACGGCCTGGCAGCCTCGCGCCGCGCGCTCCACCGCGCCGGCCTCGCGCAAATCGCCGATCGCCCGCTCGCAAGGCAGATCGTCGAGACGATCGGTGCGCGAGGTCGATCGCACGAAGCAGCGGACAGGGCGCCCCGCGGCGATCAACCGGCGCACGACGGCCGAACCAATGAACCCGCTCGCCCCGGTCACCAGAATCGGTTTTTGCGACGAATGAGATGACGTCGACAAGTCCAGGCAGCCCCTTGAATCGTAAACCGGCGGTTCGATCTACTCGCAGCAGACAGCGCTGCGCGAAGCGATCACGCAACTTATTCCGCGTGCCACGTGGGCTCAAGCCCGATCTTGAGCCAGCACACTGGTTACGGGGTTAGCGGCGGCTTTCGTCCGTACATCCTTTGCGGTAGGCTAGTGTTCGCGCCCGTTCGCGTCACCAACGTCTGGCCCTTGATTGGAAACTCGATGCGCGTTTTACTGGTTCATCCCGGAAGCCTCATGTATTCGGAGATTTATCTCCGTCTTGAGCCGCTGGGACTTGAGCTGATCGCCCAGGCGCTGCGCCAGGCCGGACACGACGTAAATATCATCGACTTGCAGGTTTTCAAGGCGAGCGATTATTTTCGGCGGGTCGACGAGTGGCGGCCGCAGGCTGTGGGTTTTTCGCTGAATTACCTGGCAAATATTCCGCAAGTCGTCGATTTGGCCCGCCAGACTCGCGAGAAGCTGCCGCAGGCGCTGTTGTTCGCCGGCGGGCACAGCGCCAGCTTCGTCGCCCGCGAGATTCTAGAGCACGCCGGCGGTGCGCTCGATGGCATCATCCGTGGCGAAGGAGAAGAAGTCACGCCGCGGCTCCTCGATGCGGCTGACGGCCGCCGAATAGATTTCGAAATGCTTCCGGGCATCGTCACTTTGCAGGGCGAAGGGCCTCCACCGCGGCTGATCAAGGCCCTGGATGACTTGCTGCCCGCTCGCGACCTGATCGCCCGGAGAAAGAGCTACTTTATCGGCTCTCTCGATCCGTGTGCGTCGATCGAATTTTCGCGGGGCTGCCCGTGGGATTGCACGTTCTGCAGCGCGTGGACGTTTTACGGGAGAAGTTACCGCAAAGTCAGTCCCGAGCGGGCCGCCGACGATCTGGCCCGCATCCGGGAGCCGGGCGTCTTCATCGTCGATGACGTGGCCTTCATCCATCCCGAGCACGGGCATGCGATTGCGGACGAAATTGAACGCCGGCGGATCCGCAAGCAATATTACCTGGAGACGCGGGGCGACGTGCTTCTGCGAAATAAGGACGTGTTCACCCGGTGGCGGAAGCTCGGTTTGGAATACATGTTTCTGGGGTTAGAGGCGGTCGACGACGAAGGGCTCAAGGCCTTTCGCAAGCGCGTATCCCTGGGAACCAATTTCGAGGCTCTGGAATTCGCGCGATCGCTGGGAGTCAACGTGGCGATCAACATCATCGCCGATCCTGGCTGGGACGAACGCCGCTTCGCCGTGCTGCGGGAATGGGCCCTGTCGATTCCCGAAATCGTGCACGTGACCGTCAACACACCCTACCCCGGCACAGAAACGTGGATGACCGAGTCGCGGAGTTTCACGACTCGCGATTACCGTTTGTTCGACGTGCAGCATGCCGTGCTTCCCACGGCGCTCCCCCTGGGTCGTTTTTACGAGGAGCTGGTCAAGACGCAGCAGGTGCTCAATCGCAAGCACCTGGGCCTGGCGGCCCTGCGAGCCACATTCTGGCATTCAGCCAAGCTCCTGGCGCGGGGACAAACGAATTTCGTGAGAATGCTTTGGAGGTTCAGCTCGGTCTACAATTCCGGCCGTCAACTCGCTGACCATCAGCAGCCCGTTCGCTATGAGATCGGCCTTCCTCAAATCAGCGTTGAGCCTCTCGTCAAGAACTCGCTCTACGTACATCAACCCCAGCCGGTAATTCAAACCACATTGTAGGCGGCCATTCGGCCCGTCCCTCCCCTCGTTCACGGGGGGATCGAGGGGGGGCGTCTGCGCGTCGACCGTTCACACGAATTCGTCGCGGGTCTCTGACAACGCCAAAGGACGCTACCGAACGTCTCGCTTCGGATGCGGAATTGAGCAAATGCTCCAAGACACGGCGTCTTTACTTTTAGCGCGCATCGCCCTAGAATCGTATTCGAATTGCTTGAACTCATGTCACGCACAGCGCATCAAAGAAGAACGATTTCAGGAGACGCCTCATGTTTCGAACCGCGTTCGTCTCATCGTTGCTTGTTCTTTCTGCTGCCCTGATCGGCCATCACGCGCGATGCGACGAGTCGCCGACAGCAAAGTCCGAAGACGCCGAGGAATCGGCGGCGGCCAAAGAACGCCTGGCATTCATGATCGAGGCGCTTGGAGAATATAACGTCGAGGTGAGCGGCGAACAGGGAACCGAAACCGCCAAGCTGCTTTCAAAACCCGCACTTCGCTGGAGCAACACGGTCAGCGGCACGAAAGACGGAATCGTGGGCGTGTGGACGAGCGGCGGACGCCCCGAAGTCGTCGTCCAGTTTTCGACTCCCGGCGGATGGATTCACGAATTCTGCTCGACATCGACGCATCCGCTCAAGATGACTCGCAAGGGAACCACTGTTTGGAGTCCCAAAGTCGCCGGCGTCGAGCTCAAGAACGTTCCAAAAGCTCCGCCTCCCTCGGAAAGCGCCGTCCGGCGATTGGGGCAAATGCGCCAGATCGCCGAGCGGTTCGAGGTTGTCGACGATTTTCACCCGATCTACGCCGACCCGAAAACCGAACGGCACACGTTGCGTCTGCTCACGAAGCCGCTCTACCGCTACTCGCCCAAAGGCGATTTGATCGACGGCGCCCTGTTCGGATTGGTGATCACCACCGATCCCGAGGCGCTGCTCATGGTGGAGGCGTACAACACCGACGACGGACCACAATGGCGATATGCTCTGGCGCGAATGACGGTCTACCGGCTCACAGGAAAACTCGATGGCGCTGAAGTCTGGTCAGCCCACGAAAAATTGGCCGGGCAATGGCGCTTCGACGAGCCGTACTTCGTGGGCGTGCACCGCTAGCAGCCCGACTGCTTTTGAGCAGCCGGGCTGCGAAATCCCCTGCGGCAGGTCGGCTACCGCACGGCCTCGTTCAGCATCTTCGTATTGGGAATGCTGTGACGGCTCGTGAATCCCTCTTCCCGGGTTTCGATGATCGTGGCCACCGGGCCCACTTCACGCACGGTCCCTTCAAAACCGGCCACGCTGACTTTATCTCCCGCGTGCAGCCGCTGGCGGGTGTAGTAGCCGGCGAGAATCCCGCCGACCACTTCACGACCCCCCAGGCCCACTGCCAGTCCCAACCCCACGGCTAGCGAGCCGAAGGCGATCAGAATCAATTGCTCCAAAAGCGCGAACTTGATCGCAAGCTGGTCGAAGGCGGCGATAAACGTCATGAGTGCGAGGACGTAATAGCACCCCGTCGCGAGCCGCTCGGCATACGAGATGCCTACGCGGTCGGCGCTGGTGGCGATGACGCCCCGCAGGAAATTGGCGATCAATAGGCCGATCACCACCACCACCGTCGCCACCAAAAGCTTCGGGATGTAGGCCACCACCCCCTGCATGGCGTCGGAAAGGGCTTGCAGCTCGAGAATGTTGAACGCCGCCATCAGGAATACGCACATCAGGAACCAGAACACGATCTGGCCCAATATGTTTGACACGCTGCGCGTGATGCCCACGCGCTTCATCGATTCGACGAGCCCTCCGCGCTCGGCTGCCGTGGGAAGGCCGATGCGGTCGCTGA
>DATGKC010000111.1:0-5564 GCA_035294845.1 Planctomycetaceae bacterium
ATCGTCGACCGTCTGGGACTTGCGCGCCGCATCAAGTTTAGCCCCGAACAAGCCGACGCGCTCGACATGGCACGTTTGGCCGACAATTACATGGCCCGCCAGGCGCCGGCCATTGTGCTCATGTTTCACAGTTCGTCGCTCCTGCCGGGCGCGTCCCCGTACGTGAAGACGGCCGGCGACCTCGAAAAATTCTTTGGCCGGCTACGGGCAACGTTTGAACATTGTCTCGGAAAGCGGCGGATGACGAGCGCCACACTCACGTCGTTTGCCCGCCGGTTCGTTGCCGACGCAAAGTCCAAATGCTCCGACCTTCTGGCCGCGCCGTGACAAGCTCAAATTCACAAGTCTGCGAAGGCGCGAAGACCTCGACAATGGCTTTCCAGGTGTGCGAAGAAACCGGCCAGGCGGTCTCCGAGGGTGTGATCGCGCTTTTCAACCAGACGCGGCGCCACGAAAAGGACTTGGCGCGGTTCGATTGGCTCTACCGGCAGAATCCCGACGGGCCGGCCGTGGTCTGGACGGTCCGCGACGCTTCGAACGGCGAATTGGCGGGTTTTACTGTGGCGCTTCCGCGGCGGATGCTCGTCGACGGCAGGCCGCGCAATTGCTGGAATTGTGCCGATTTTTCGATGGATCAGCGCTATCGCACGCTCGGGCCCGCGATCAAGCTCAGACGGGCTGCCAAAGACGGCGTCGATGCCGGCAAGGTCGATTTTCTATACGCGCATCCCAATGCCCGGATGGAGGTCATTCATACCAAAGTGGGACATTTCAAGGTCGGTCGAATGGTGCGCATGGCGCGCCCGCTGAGGTCGGCGCCGTACCTCCAGGAGAAGCTCAAGAGCCGCGCTCTGGCGGCCGTCGGCGGACTCATGATCGACCCGTTATTGCGAATCTCCGGCAAAGAGACCCGCCATCGCGCGGGCTGCACAGTTCGCCGATTGGATTTGGCGTCATTCGACCAGTCGTTCGACCTTCTGTTCGAAGAGGCGGCGCCGCGCCAGGGAATCATCGGCATTCGTGACGCAACGTATTTGAACTGGCGGTATGCTCGCAATCCGCTCTATTGTCCACATGTGCTCATCGCCGAAAAAAATTCACGGCTGCGAGGCTATCTTGTCTTCGTGATCGACGAGGGGATGGCACACGTCAAAGACATCTTTCCACCGGGAGATCGCCACACAGCCCGCGACCTGATCGCCGCTTTGTTAAAGGCGGCCCGACGCGAACACGTGCAGTCGGTCAGCGTGATTGCCCTGGAAAGTCATCCCTTGCTGGCGGTTTTCGAGGAATTTGGTTTCCAAATGCGATCGGAGGGATCTTCGATGTACGCCTACGCACGCCCCAACGATCCCTGGGGGGCTCAAGTCGGCGAAAAAGGCGATTGGTCGCTTACAGTCGGCGACCGGGATGTTTGATTGCCGTCGATGCCATTCGCCGGAAAGATTGCCGTCGGTTTCAGCCCACGCGATGCAATCGGTGTGCCGCGCACCATTGTCTTAATCGCTATTTTGTTCACAAACACCGGGAGATTCTGGGCAGGCGCGTTATGGCAGGCGTTGCCTTTGAACCCTACAATGTACCCTCTTTGAAACAGCCTTTGCATACCTTGCGCCCGCCCGCCGCCCCATTCTTTTCACCACGAGGAGACTATCGTCGATGAGAGACGAAATCCGCGCTTACTTGCTGAACCATCGAGCTCAGCAGAATTCCGCGATGTGCGGCGACGGCGATTCACTTCTGCAGGCGGGGATCATCGATTCGATGGGAATGATCGACCTGATCGCGCATCTCGAAACGGCCTACGGCATCATCGTCGACGAGGATGAAATGACGCCTGAAAACTTCGATTCAGTCGATGCGGTTGTCGCTTACGTCGCCGCAAAGCAGAGCTCCAAACCCAAATCGACGACGCGGTGATCGTCAAAGAGAAATTGGTCCGACGGCACTGAATCAAGTGTGTGAAATAACGCTACCCTGGGGCGCGTGGTATCTGGACGGCGCTCATCAATTGGCACTGCCCGAGCGGTGCCATGTCGATGTCCTGGACGCGGGCGACATCTCGCCCTGTCCACTCCAGGCCGTCCATGCGGCCATCGCGTCACCCTGCGACGGGACGCCGCTGGTTGCTCGAGCGCGCGGCAGCCGAAGCGCCTGCGTCGTCGTAGATGATCTGGCGCGTCCCACGCCGGCGTCTGCGGTCCTGCCTTTCATCATCGAACAACTGAACGAAGCGCACATCGCGGCCGAAGCGATTCACATCGTGGTGGCCACCGGCTCTCACGGCATGCTCGACAACCGGCAACTGGCGTGGAAAGTCGGACCCGACGTGCTCGCTCGCTACGATGTCAAATGCCACGACTGCCAGAGTGGTTTGGCCCCGAGTGGCGTTACTTACGGCAGCCGCGAATTGAAAATCAACCGCACATTTCTTGAAGCCGACTTCAAGATGACAATCGGTTCGGTGCTGCCGCATTCTTTCGCGGGATACAGCGGCGGCGCCAAGATGGTTTTGCCGGGGCTGGCCGACCTCGCCGCGACTGCCCGCAGCCATAAATTCGTGCAGTTGGGGCTTCGCGGGGGGACCGATCCGAATTCGAACCGTTTTCGGCTGGAAGCCGAAGACCTGGCCCGGCGGCTGGGGCTTCAATTTTGCGTCAACGTGGTAACCAATCGACGCCGCGAGATTGTGGGCGTCTTTGCAGGCGACCTGGTGACGGCGCATCGGGAGGCCTGCCGCTTGGCCGAGCAAGCGTTTCGCACACGCGTCTTGAAAACTTACGACTGTCTCTTGATCAACGCCTACCCGAAGGACATCGACTTGATCCAGGCAGAAAATGCCTTTGTGGCGCTGAAAACCGCGCGGGCGCCTCTGGTGCATGACGGCGGCGTGATCATTCTGGCAACGGCGGCATCAGAAGGGCTCGGCTGTCATGGATTGTTTCAGCCGGGCGGGGCCAGTTACCAGGCGCCACAGCGTAAGCGGGCATTCGGCAATCGCGAACTCTGGCTGTACGCGCCTTCCGTAACGACCGACGATGTTCACCAGCTTTACTGGGAAGGTTACCCGGTACTTCACAACCCCGACGAGCTGAAAGCGGCTCTCGCGCGCCGGTTTCCGGGTCCCGCCGCAGTGGGCGTGCTTCCCTGCGGACCAATGCAACAAATCGACGACTTGCGCGAAGGCATTGCTCGTGTCGCCTGATCCTCAAATGACTGACGTGCCCGGCCCCGGGACGCTCTGCGAAATGTTCGAACGGCAGGCTCAAGCCTGTCCCGAGCGCATCGCCATTCATTCTCAGGGACGCGACCTGACTTACGGTGCGCTGGCCGACCAGGCGGCGCGGATCGCCGCATGGCTGTCGGCGCGCGGAATGCCGCGTGGCGATCGGGTGGCGATGATCCTCCCGAACTCGCCGGAGTATGTCTCGTGGTACCTGGGAATATTGCGTGCGGGCGGCATCGCCGTCGCCTTGAACCCCGAAACAACACCCGCCGAGCTCGCCGCCACGTTATCACATTCCGCGCCATTTGCCGTCGTTTCCGGCACTAAGACGTCTTCGGTTCTGTCGGAAGCACTCGGCCGGCTGGGAACTGCGCAGCCGGGTCTAAGCGGGGCGCCGTTTTCCGGGCCGAAATTCTTGGTTCGCGTGGAAGATTCCGGACGGAATCCGCCTCCGGCCAATTGCCATGTCGCCCTCCATTCAGACATTTTGAAAGAAATCAGCGACCCGCTCGCCGGCTGGCCGGTGTTGAATGATCTTGCCCAATTGATATACACGTCGGGGACGACAGGACGGCCGAAAGCCGTCACGCTCAGCCATCGCAACATTTCGGCCAACTGCCGGTCGATCCTGGGCTACTTGGCGCTGACTCGCGACGACAGCGCCTTCGTGACGCTTCCATTCTTTTATTCCTACGGAAACTCGCTGCTTGTGACGCACATGGCGGTCGGCGGGCGGCTGATTCTTGCCGACAATTTCGTGTTCTGGAACAGCGCCCTGGACCTCATGGAACAGCAGCAAGCCACCGGTTTTGCGGGCGTCCCCGCATCATACGCGATGCTGCTGCATAAGTCGGACTTTCGCAAACGGCGCTTTGCCGCCCTGCGCTACCTGACGTGCGCCGGCGGGGGACTCGCGCCGGCGGTCGTGGAACAGCTTCGTTCCGCGGTGCCGCACGTCAAGCTGTTTCTGATGTATGGCCAGACCGAGGCGACGGCACGGCTATCGACGCTCATGCCTGACGAGCTGGATGCAAAGCCCGGTTCGATCGGGCGGGGGATTCCCGGAGTCGCGCTCGACGTGCGGGATGACATCGGCGCGCCTGTCCCCTGCGGCGAAGTGGGCGAAATCGTGGCTCGCGGCGAAAACATCATGGCCGGTTACTGGAACGATCCGCAAGAGACCGCGACCGTCCTTCGACCCGAAGGGCTGCGCACCGGCGATTTGGCGCGGATGGACGAAGACGGCTATTTGTACATCGTGGGGCGCAAGTCCGACATCATCAAAAGCGGCGCTTACCGCATCAATCCGAAAGAAATCGAAGAGGTGATCCTCTCTCTGAAGCCTGTCGCCGAAGTCGCCGTCGTGGGACTTCCCGACGAAATCTGGGGAGAAGCTCCGGTTGCCTTCGTCGTCGCCTCCGCCGGCGCCGGCTCGATTGACGAAGGCCAAATCATCGAACATTGCCGACAGAACCTACCGCGCTACAAGCTCGTGCGCGAAGTCCGTTTCGTCGAGACGCTGCCGCGAACGGCCAGCGGGAAGATCAGGCGAACTTTCCTTCGCGAGCAAGCCCCTTCCATTCACTGATTTTGTTTGAAGTCGTTTCCAACCACTGACGGACCTTCTGGAGACTGAATCGTGTTGAACGAACGCCTGAGAATCACCAAATCGATGCTTGTTCGGATGCTGGCCGATGCCGTGATGATCAACCTCTCGCTATTGGGCGCTTTGGTGCTGCGGCTCTTGTTGGCCGTGGCAGTGGAAGGGCGCAATCCCGCGGGAAGCCACGATGAGCTGTGGCAGTATTTGACCGGATACTACAATACCGGATGGCTGCTCACGCTCGTCAGTCTAGCGCTGTTCGCCTACCATGGATTCTACACGTATGGGCGGAACTATCAGGGCCGCTACAAGGCCTTGGTCATCACCCAGGCCGTCTCGCAGAGCTATCTTGTCTATGCTCTGCTCACGTACTTGGTTTGGGAAAAGATCGGCCTATCGACGGTGCCGCGCGGGGCCCTGGTGCTGGCCTGGGTGCTCAACCTGGGTCTCACGCTGGCCTCGCGAACGTGGACCCTTTTGTGGGAGCATGTGATCCGCCCGGAACGCGAAGCGCTCGTCAAGGCGCGCGAGCCTTCCGGACGAAACGTGCTGGTCATCGGCGGCGCGGGCTATATCGGCTCGGCGCTATTGCCCAAGCTGCTGAATGCCGGTTACCGCGTACGGGTCCTCGACTTGTTCCTTTATGGCGACGAGCCGATCAGCCAGGTCAACGGGCACCCCAGCCTCGAGCTTGTCAATGGAGATTTCCGCCAGGTGCAGAAGGTGGTCGAGGCC
>DATGKC010000112.1:0-7487 GCA_035294845.1 Planctomycetaceae bacterium
CTTTGCCGCCCTGCTGGCGTTCTTGCTTCCCGGCATGGGGCATTTCTACCAGCGGCGGATATTCAAGGGAGTTCTGTACTGCGTCTGCATTCTCGGGACATTTTTCACGGGACTGCGCATCGGGCACGGCCAGGTCGTGTATTGGCACTGGAAACAGTCGGACAATCGAACGTGGGCCTACATGTGCCAGGTCTGGACCGGGCTTCCCGCATTGCCGGCGCTGGCCCAGTCGCAGTTGCGCTCGCACGACTCTCTCGCTCCCAATTTCGTTGCACAAGCCTTTTCCAGCTCGTTCGAGGCGACTTTGAGCGAGTCGGGCAATTCGGACGCGGCGACAATCGGCGAGTTGACGGGAACGATCGACCTGCCTCAGCTTCCAGTCAAATCTCAAGACTGGACCGCCCGCGTCAAGGGGACGCTGGTCACCCCCCAGGGTTCGCGGCCAATTGAAGGCGAACTTCGCGATGGGAAACTCGATCCGGAAGTGGCGCCCTGGCCTCGGCGGCGCATCACCGACGGACATTTTGCCGGACGCTTCGGCGATCAACAAGGCGAACCGCTGCATTGCCGGATCGAAGGCTCGATACCGCGATCGCTATGGAATTCCTACGAGGCTCCATTGCAGGATCCCGGCGCGAACGATTTCGGCTCTGAAGTCAGCGATTTGAACCGCGCGCACAAGGAATTGGGCGGCCGCTTTGAATTGGGGGTCGTCTACACGATGATCGCCGGTCTCTTGAACATCCTGGCCATCTATGACGCTTTCGAGGGGCCGGCTTACGAAGAGGAAGAAGATGAGACTCAAATCGACAAGCCGCCTCCCAATCCTGAGCCTCCCCCGGCGAAATAGGCAATCCCCGTAACAGTCAGGCGACCGATGTGCGAGACATTTGTATTGGCGGCAAGCGACGGCTCGATAAGCCGCCTGTGGTTTCTATTGCCCTTGATCGTGATCGTGAGCCTGGTCTACAGCGCCAGCCGCTACGAGTCGCCCGGCCGCATCTTTCGCCGGGCCGGCCGGCTCTGCCTGCAAATCACGTTCTTCATGGCAGCCGTGCTCGGACTTCTGGCCTGGCTGTCGTGGGGATTGTAGGCGCTTTTCCGCCCGTGTCGTGCACTCGGCAGAGAGGGCGCGCAATGGATTTGCACCGCGCAAGCGATTTCTGGTAAGATAGCGGCGCGTGATCTCTGTTTGTCGATTCGGTTGGGGCCGCCAGTCTTTAAGCGGCCAGCAAGGCGCGCGTCCAGGCCATTATCCCGACAAGGATCATCTCGACGAGGAGTCTGCCATGTTTACCGTTTGCGGGTCGCGGGCGCGGTATTGCGATGGAATCTCCCGGCGGAACTTTTTGCAAATCGGCGCGGTCGGCCTGGGCGGGCTGACGCTCGCCGATCTCTTGCGGGCCGACGAGGCGCAAAAGCAGAACGCCTCGTATTCGAAAAAGTCGATCATCAACATCTACCTGGCCGGCGGTCCTTCGCACATGGACACGTTCGACCTGAAGCCCGAGGCGCCCAAGGAATTTCGCGGCGAGTTCAAGCCCATCGACACACAGGTGTCCGGCATTCAGATTTGCGAGCACTTGCCGAAGCTCGCGTCGATGATGGGCAAGCTCGCCATCATCCGCTCGCTGACCGGGCTGCACGAAGAGCATAGCCCGCACCAGACCGAAACGGGCTGGTCGGATCAGTCGTTGCGGACTTCCGGTGGCCGCCCCAGTCTGGGCGCCGTGGTCGCCAAGCTTCAAGGCGCCAATAACGGCGCCGCCCCGACGTTCGTCGACCTCACCGGCCACACCAGGCACGGATTTCTTGGTTCCGTCTTCGGCGCCTTCCGGCCCGACGGCGAAGGACGCGCGAACTTGTCGCTGGCCGGCAGCGTGACGGTCGGACGCCTTGACGATCGGCAGCACCTCTTGACCGGCCTCGACCGATTGAAGCGCAACGCCGACGCCTCGGGCTCGATGAAGGCTATGGATTCATTCGCCCAGCGCGCAGTCAGCGTGATCACCTCGGGCGAAATCGCCAAGGCGCTCGATCTTTCGCAAGAAGACCCGCGGCTGCGTTCGCGGTACCTGGGGGGCGGCAAGGCGTCGCACCACGACAACGACCGATTTCTAATCGCGCGCCGGCTGATCGGCGCCGGCGTGCGCTGCGTCAGCCTGGCGTGGGGAGGTTGGGACACGCACGGAAACAACTTCGGCCATCTGAAAATGCAGCTTCCGCCGATGGACCAGGGAGTGGGCACGCTGATCGAAGACCTCGACGCGCACGGGTTGCTGAATGATACGATCGTGATCGTGTGGGGCGAGTTCGGCCGCACGCCGCGCGTCAATGCCGGCGCTGGCCGCGACCACTGGCCGCGCGCCATGAGCGTGCTGGTCTCCGGAGGCGGCCTGCAAATGGGACAGGTGATCGGGCAGACCAATCGCCTCGGCGAACAGCCGCATGATCGTCCCGTGCATTTGCAGGAGATCTTTTCGACGCTGTATCAGCACATGGGGATTGACCCGCGATACACCACGCTCGTCGATTACAACGGCCGCCCGCAATATCTGGTCGATCACAACACGACCGTGCGCGAGCTGTTGGCGTAGCGCGGGGCGTGATCGCGTTGGTGCTCAGCGCCAGATTGATCCAGGCGAGCTACGGGCGTCAGCCCGTGGGTTGATGCCCGGCGAATCGGAATCGCAGAATCAGTTGCGGTCATGTTCCTCAGGAGCCGGGCGGTTGAGCGAAGCGATACCCCCGGTTGGGAATTAGAAACGAAAGCCGCACCCCGGCGAGGTCCGGGAGGGAACCACGAAACACCGAGCGCGGCCGAAGGCCGCAACCAAACGGATCAAAAAAGAGAAGTGACCGCGGATTTCGCGGATACGCGCGGATAGATAGGAGCGGGACCGAACTGCGCTGCACCCCGATGAGGGGTGCTAGATAGTTAGCCGGGGGTCGTCGCGCAGCGACCACCCCCGGTAGCGTGTTTTGTCATGTCCATCCGACCCCACAGGGGTCGCAGAACCGCTCGCATGGACGCTGGTCGCGTCGGACGTTTACGTCGCAAGCCGATGATGGAGCATTCCAAGCAGCTCCTCGCAAAACAGTTTGACCCGGCGTTGTTCGACCTGAATGGCATTCGAAGCTCCATTCGCCTGGCACCCCTGTCGGGGTGCTGCTCGATCGACGCGCTCTCTCCGGGGGTCTTCGCTTCGCTCGACCCCCGGCTATCGGCTGGCAACCTTTCAGGTTGCCGGTTCCCCAGCCGGGCCCCCGGTGGTCCCGCCGTCCACAACTTATGGAACTCGCTGATTTCGCCTTTCCCTTATTTCACTCTGGCAGCTTGCTCAAGAGTTCGGTCGTGCGCACGTGCTCTTCGAAGTTGTCGACGGGAATCACCATTCCGCCGGCGTTCACTGTCAGTTGCCCCGACATGCTCATCTTGTGCTTGACCGCCACGACCCGGCCCGCGGCCGGATCAAACTGCACGACTCCTTCCGAGCTGTTCGTCGAAACCATTCCCGTCACCTTGGCGCCCATGGCGTCGACATCCAGGTCGACCGTGACGTCGGTCTTGACGCCGATCCGCACGGTCTTGCGGTCGCCGACTTTATCGTCGGCTTCATAGGTGTAAAAAACCTTGCCTTTCACTTTGCCGACGCCCTTCAGCTCGACTTCAAACGATTCTTCCCAACTGTCCCCCGGCTCGACCGGCTTCTCACTGAAGACGACGACTTCTTCCTGCTCAGAGTGCTTGGCGCCGTCGTTGTCGGCCATGATTCCGGCTTGCAGGGCCGCACCGGGTTTATCCTTGACGAGATCGGCGATCAGCTCGGCGAAGCCCTTGACTTCGAGCACATTGCCGCGCGGCGACATTTTGATTTCGTATTCCGACCCGGTGAGCCGTTCCAGGATCGGCGTCACCGTTCCTCCGATCTCGCTGCTCGTATCGCGCTCGGATGATTTCGAGTCGAACACAAATTTCCCCCCGGGACCATCGACCGACATTTTGCGGCGCACGACCTGGGACTTGAGAGTCGCGTTCCCCCGGGCGTCGACGGCATCCACGACTCGCGACGAGACGACGTTCTGATTCGTCGCGGTTTCAATCTTTTGATCGCCGATGGTCTGTACCTGCTTCTCTTCGTGAAGTGTGCGGTACACAAGTTTTTCACCTTTGGCAAACTTGTAGCGCAGCAAAACCGGCTCGGCGGCGATCACGGGTGCGATCAAAAGGCCCAAAGCGACCGCGAGACCCAACCCCAAATGGCGTGGCGACATGTGATTTCTCCGGAAAAGATGTGAACTCAAGACGGGCACGGTGCAGCCAAAGCGTGACGGCCGAATTTTTCACCGGCCTTGATGACCGAGAGACGCCACGCGCCGGCTTACCGGCAGACAACGAGGCTCGCGATGGGACGGATCAAACAAACCGGCCGCCGAGGAACATACCCCGCGCGGCCCGGCGCGGTTTCACCCCGGAACAGGCAAACTTCCGGTGACGAGCCAGTTGACGCAAAGCGGGTTTTCGTGTAGTATTCTTGCACGCGGTGGAGCGGCCCGACCAGATAATGTCGGGCAACACTGCAAGTTCGTTTTTCAGGAATGCATAGTATGGCTGAGGGTAAGATCAAGCGGCTGACGGAAAAAGGTTTCGGGTTCATCGAAACCGGGACAGACAAGGACATGTTTTTTCACATGTCGAACCTTGAAGGGGTGAACTTCGACGACCTGCGGGAGGGGCAACTCGTCTCCTACACGCCGGGGCACGGGCCGAAAGGCCCGAGGGCCGAGAACGTCCGGCCCGTCTAGGCCGCGTTTGATAGCCAGGCTACGAAAGACAAGCAGCCGACGTGATCCGTCGGCTGTTTGCATTTTCGGAGGAGTTTTGCCAGATCGGCGCCACGGATGGCGATTCTGCGAATAGCGAGATTTCCCGCAATTTCCCGAAAATTGCCCTTTCCCGGAAAGGCTTCACGGGATAGAATTTCCCTGCTCCCTGCGGGGCAATTGGGCCTGGGCTATAGCGATCAGTGATTGCGTTTCCTGTTTTTTCCTACCTGAAAGGCGAGCGCCGAGCCATGAAGAGTCACCTCACTGGGGACGATCTTCGGTTTTAGCCGGCCGCAGCTTCAGGAAACGCCCCCGCCAATCAGATCGCCCCAGAGATTTTCAAGAGATTCCCAGCTTTGCGTTGTCAGTCAGGCCGGCGTCCCGATTGGGCGGGTCCCAGTTTGCGGTTCATCGGCCCGGAAGAAGATTCAACTTACCTTAACAGAAATTGAAGCGAACGTTGATAACCTCGTCGACCGCCCCTTTGCGGCCAATTGAACGTCGTCCGATTCAGAGACCTTTTCCCGCGGCTATGTCCATGAACGACCTGGCGAAACTCAGAAATATCGGGATCTCAGCCCACATCGATTCGGGCAAGACCACGCTCACCGAGCGGATCCTCTATTACTCGGGGCGGATTCACCGCATGAACGAGGTCAAGGGGGACGGCGCCGGCGCCACGATGGACTACATGGACCTCGAAAAGGAGCGGGGCATCACGATCACCTCGGCGTGCACGCGCGTCGAATGGGAAGACCACCTGATCAACATCATCGATACGCCGGGGCACGTCGACTTCACGGTCGAAGTCGAACGTTCGCTGCGCGTGCTCGATGGGGCGATTCTCGTCTTGTGCGCGGTAGGCGGCGTGCAGAGCCAGTCGCTGACCGTCGATCGCCAGATGAAACGCTATCACATCCCTCGCATCGCCTTCATCAACAAGATGGACCGCACCGGCGCCAACCCGGAAAAGGTCATCGCACAGGTCAAAGAGAAGCTCGGCGTAACGCCGCTGCCGCTCCAGATTCCCATGGGCAGCGAATCGCGGTTTCAGGGAGTCATCGACCTGGTGCGGATGCAGGCGGTGTATTTTGACGGCAACAACGGCGAGAACGTGCGCAAAGAGGCGATTCCCTCGGAATACGCCGACGAGGCCAAGGCCGCTCGCGGGCACCTGCTGGAAACGCTGTCGCTGTTCGATGACGCCTTGATGGAAGCGCTGCTCGAAGAGCGGGAAGTCACCGCTGAAGAAATCATCCCGCTGATCCGCGAAGCGACGCTTTCGCAAGACGTGACGCCCGTGATGATGGGCACCGCCTACAAGAACAAGGGTGTGCAAGAGCTGCTCGATGCGATCGTGGCGTTTCTCCCCGGCCCGCTCGACCGGCAGGTTGAGGCCACCGATTTGTCGAAAAAGGCCAACGACGAGGCCAAGGCCCAGGCGCCGGAAGGAACCAAGCCCGAGCCGGTCAAGGTGAAGCTGGCGGCGACGCAAGACGCGGCGCTTGTGTCGATGGCGTTCAAGACGGTCGAAGAGCAGTTCGGGCAGTTGACCTATGTGCGCATCTACCAGGGAAAACTGTCCAAAGGCGAGACGGTGACCAATACGCGCACCGGCCGCAAGGTGCGCATCGGCCGCCTTGTGCGCATGCACGCCGACCAGCGCGAAGACCTCGATTCGGCCGGCGCGGGCGACATCGTGGCGGCGGTGGGCCTCGACTGCGCCTCGGGCGACACGTTTTGCGGCCAGGGGGCCGATTACGCCCTCGAAAGCATTTACGTTCCCGAGCCGGTCATCAAACTGTCGATCGAGCCGCTCAAGCGCGACGGGGCCGACAAAATGGCCAAGGCCCTGGAACGCTTTCGCCGCGAAGATCCGACGTTTCGCGTCACGAGCGATGAAGAGACGGGGCAGACGCTGATCGCCGGCATGGGCCAGTTGCATCTGGAAATCTACGTCGAGCGCATCCGCCGCGAGTACAAGGTCGAGTGCATGGTCGGCGAGCCGCGCGTGGCCTATCGCGAGACTCCCACCCGCGAAACCGAGTTCAACTACAAGCACAAAAAGCAGACGGGGGGCGCCGGGCAATACGCGCACATCGTGGGACGGCTGAAGCCATTGCCCGAAGATTCGCCGGCGCCGTATGAATTCGTCGACGAAGTCTTTGGAGGCCGCATTCCGCGCGAATACATTCCCGCCGTCGATGCCGGCTTCCAGCGGGCCTTGCCCAAAGGGCCCCTGTGCGAGTGCGAAGTGGTGAACGTGCAGATGATTCTCGAAGACGGCACGTACCACGACGTCGATTCATCGGAAATGGCCTTCAACATCTGCGCCTGGAACTGCATGCGCGAGACGCTTAAAAAAGCCGGCGTCGTGCTGCTGGAACCGATCATGACGCTCGAAGTCGAGGCGCCGTCGGAGTACCAGGGCTCGATTTCCGGTCACTTATCGAGCAAGCGCGGCATCATCACGTCGAGCGAAATTCAAGCCGGCGTCTCGGTGCTGCGAGCCGAGGTGCCGCTGGCGACGATGTTCGACTACGCCAACGAGCTGCGCTCGATGACGCAGGGAAAAGGCTCGTTCACGATGGAGTTCCATCGCTACAAGCAGGTTCCCAAGTCAATCCAGGAAGAAGTCGTCATTCGCCGCCGCGAAGAGA
>DATGKC010000113.1:0-4883 GCA_035294845.1 Planctomycetaceae bacterium
GTCAAGCCGTTTGACCGGCGCACGCTGTTGAGCAAGCTCGAAGCCTACTTCCCATCGCGCGCAGGGCTCGCGGAAGTCGGCGCATGAATTGTCAGCGGCGTGAGCGCCGCCGGCCCCGAGTTCGCGAACCGCTTCCCTTTCGATTGGCGTGGTGCGGATACGACGGACCACCGCCCGAGCGGCCAAAGTGCCGCCCCTTGCGAGAGCTTGAATTATTGTCTACGCCATGCGCCGCGGGAAGGGCGATCGGCTGCGGCCGTCCGCCCGGCGTCGGCGCACGATGGCTCGATGGTTCCCTTCGTTGCGGGTCGTCGGGCGCGGGCGGATATTCCGGATGGTCGGTCTTGACTTCAATCACTCGCTGGATCAGCCGCTCGATCGCCTTGAGGTCCGACCGTTCCTCATGATCGCAGAACGACACGGCGATTCCCGAGGCTCCTGCTCGCGCCGTGCGGCCGATGCGGTGCACGTAAGTTTCGGCCACGTTGGGAACATCGTAATTGAACACGTGCGAAATGGCATCGACGTCGATTCCACGGGCGGCAATGTCGGTGGCCACAAGCACGCTCACGCGGCCCGCTCGAAAGCCCGCGAGGGCCCGCTCGCGCGCACCCTGCGATTTGTCACCGTGAATGGCGGCGCTCTGCAATCCTGCCTTGCCGAGCTCGCGCACGACGCGGTCGGCCCCGCGCTTGGTTCGCGTGAAGACCAGAGCTCGCAAGATCTCATGATTCAGCAGAAGATGACGTAGCAGCGCGGGCTTATTGCGCTTGGCGACATGATAAACTGCCTGCTGGATGCGATCGGCAGTTCGCGCGGCCGGCATGGCATGCACGTTGACCGGATCGCGAAGTATTGAGCGGGCCAGCTCTCTGATTTCGTCAGACATCGTCGCTGAAAACAAGAGCGTCTGCCGCTCGCTCGACAGTCTTGCGATCACTTTGCGGATGTCGGGAAAGAAGCCCAGGTCGAGCATGCGGTCGGCTTCGTCGAGCACCAGAATCTCGACGGCACGCAAGTCGACGTGACCTTGATTCATCAGGTCAAGCAGTCGACCCGGCGTCGCAACAAGTATGTCGACCCCGTGCCTGAGCGCTTTCACCTGCGGGTTCTGGTTGACTCCGCCATAAATCACCGCCACTCGTAGCGGAGTATGTCGGCCGTAAGCTGCGAAACTCTCTTCGATTTGTGCGGCCAGCTCGCGCGTGGGAGAAAGCACGAGCGCTCGAATTCGGCGGCCGGCGCCGGCAACCGGTCGGTCCGATGACAACCGGCCGAGAATCGGCAGCGCGAAGGCCGCCGTTTTCCCCGTCCCTGTCTGCGCACAGCCGATGAGATCTTTCCCAGCCGCCACAACTGGTATCGCCTGGGCCTGGATCGGAGTGGGCAACGAATACCCTTCGGCGGCGACAGCGCGTAAAATCGGTTCGGCAATCCCTAAGTCAGAAAACGTCAAATCTCTTCTCAATTCCAAGAGTCCTCCCCATGCTCATTGCATCAGGCCTTTAGCCCGGCGCGGCGAAAGTCAATCGCTGCGCGGCAAATTCGGGGAGAGAATCTAAAAGGCCAATCCAGGACAAAATGCGCCGGACGCGTGCCGCGTCCTCTCAAAGCCATCGATACCTGTCGGTTATCCGATGGCTGATCGTGCACTACAAAGGCAGTTCGTCCACTGGATACGGCGGGCTTGTGAACCCGTGGCAGAAGTATAGGCCGCCGTGCTCGTGAATCCAAGGCCAAACGGAAGAAATCGCGGCGCGAACGGTTAATTTCGATCACCAGGCCGCGAATTACGACTTCGCGGATCGCCAGATGAGAATCTCTCCCTTGCCGGGGACGGCCGTATCGCCTGTATAGCGATCGTATGTCCCGTCGCCGTTACGGCAGGGAATCGAAAACCCGGCCGAACCGAGGTGCTTGACATACAAGCGCAAAAACTCGGGGCGATAAGCGCAAGAATACGAAAACGTCGGCAGCATTTGCAGGGGGGCCAGCGAGATGATCGTGCCGCGCACCATCCAGGCCCCCGTTCGAATTTCGCCGCCGCTCATCAAGACGATCGTTCCACCTTTCATCTGCAAACCGGCGAAATCACGAACCGCGCCTTGAACAGCGATGATGCCCCGTCTCATGCGCATGCCCACTTCGATCCCGGCCGATCCATCGATGAAAATCGCTCCGTCGCGCATGCCTTTGGTGCTGCCGCGGTAGGCGGCGCCAATCTGCCCCCCGGCATTGCCGCGGATGCGGATCAAGCCGTTGGACATTTCGGCGCCGACCCAATCTGAGGCATTGCCTGTGACCTCGATGGTTCCGCCCTTCATGTAGGCCCCCAGATGCATGCCGGCGTTTCCTTCGACGGTGATGCGACCACGGCTCATGCCGCGCCCGATCCACTTCACCTTGCCGGCGTCGCCGCGAATCACCAACTCGTCGCCGGCTGAGCCCTCGACCGCGAAAAAATCATCAACGCGAAGCTGGCGTTTGCCCAGAAACACGGGAAGGGCGGCCACGCCCTCGGGCGCCAGTTCGGCCGTCACGTCGGGCGAGAGCGCTTCGGCCTCGAGCGGCACGGCGGGCTGGTCTTTGAGGGTCAGAACGATCATCCGGCGGCTTCCATTCAGTGGCACGTTCGAACTTCGGCCCGTTCGAGCCGATCGAGCTCAACCGGGTAGTTCTCGAACGACATCGTATAATACTGCTGAAAAAGAGGACGCAGATAGGTCTCGATCGATTCGTCGTAGGCGGGCTGAACGACGAATTCTCGGCCTTCGTTCGTATTCTTGATGTCGCCTTCTTCGACCACGACCTGGCCCGACTTGATCACATAACGCGGATAGCGAAATACGAACTCGCCATCGGGCCTTTCATGATAGATCGTGACGTCGGCGTCGGCGCCGATGCCCAGATGTCCCTTGTTCGCCAGGCCCAATGCCCGCGCCGGGCCGGCTGACGTGATGATGGCGATCTCCGAAAGGGTATACTCGCGATCGAGATCGGCCAGCACGGTGCGCTCCAGCGCCTTGGGAGGCAGCCCCTTCACGCGTTCCCGCCGCAGATCGGCATTCATCAATAAATGGATGATCTCCGGATAGCGCCAGAAACAGGCCCCGTTGGGATGATCGGTTGTCAGGAAAATCCGCCAGGGGTCATCGATCAGCAACAACAGCTCCAATCCGACCGCCCACTGCACGGCGTTGACCAGGTTGCTCCCTTTATACGTGTAGGGCACGATGCCGCAGCCCGTTTCGTTCTCGACGTCGAGGTTCCCCCATTTCTTGCCCGTGAGCTGATACAAAAGATGCTGCCAGGGGCCGTCGGCGGTAATCGTCACGGCATTTCCGAACAAGATGGCGCCGGCGTCGGCCGTGAGATTCGGATGAGCATTGAAATACTCTGCAATCGCGGTTGCCTCGGAGCGCATCGTATGCCAGTCGTCGCCCCCGTATGCGTGGAATTGCAAGTGAGCCATGTGGGCGCGATTGCCCTCGAGCGCCTTCATCGATTGCAGCGTGGTGGCGACGTTTCCCGGAGTGCCCAGGTTATTGCAGTGCAGGTGCAAGGGATGCGGCAGCCCGAGTTGATCGACGATCTGGGCCAAACCCGCGATGATTTTTGCGGGAGTGACCGAGTTGTAGCCGGGGACGGGCTCGGTCAGCGCCTTGGCGTCTTTGCCCCATTTCCAGGCTGCGACGCCGCCGGGGTTTACCGCTTTAACGCCATAACCTTTGGCCGCCCATATCAACCAGGCGACGATGTCTTTGGCGCGCTCAATTTCGCCCGCCTCGAGCAAGTCGAGAACGATCTCGTTGTTGGCCATCAGGACGCAGCAGGCCTTGTCGACGATGGGCGTATCGCGAAGCTCTTCGTGGGTGTGTTTGGCGCTCAAGACGGGTACAGCCGCTTCGACGACAGTGGTGTAGCCCATACCGGCGTAGAGGTAACCCGTCGCAAATGTGGTGGGCGTGGGGCCGCCGATTCCCGCGCGCCGGTCGCTGGTGCGCAAAAAGGGCGCGGCATGCCGCTGGTTTTCGGGCGTCATGGCGCGGGCGAAATTGAGCGCCGCGCCGGCCACGTGGGTGTGAATATCGACGCCGCCGGGGAATACGAGCATCCCCGAAGCGTCAATCACGCGGCCGCCGTCGACCTGATCGACAATGCGGCCGTCGTCCGAAATGCAAACGTCTTTGATAAGCCCATGGATGCCATTCGCGGGATCATAAACCTTCCCGGAGGTGATTCGCAGCATGAAATCGGGGACTCCAAACAACTAACCATGTAATCTTCGTCTCACCCCACAGCCATCAACGCGGCGGAAGAGGCCGCCCAGGAGGGCTTTTTCGACACCGCCTCGTGGATGCGGCGGATCACCTCTTCGTCCGTCGGATAGGGCGACGTGAGCGCCGGCCGCAGGGGAAGAGGGATCTCATCCATGCGGTACACTGTTCCCGGGGCGCTGATCCCCGTGGCAGCCGTCGTGATGTGCACGCGCGCCAGCCGGCTGCTGTGCGTGACCTTCGGATCCAGCACAATGGTCGGAATTCGCGCGAGATGGTCGATGCCTGGTTGAGGCATCGTGGCGCCCGGATCCGCTCCCAAAACCAGCGCTGCATCGACGTCGCCGCGAATCAACAGGTCGACCGTCGAGAATTCGCCTGGATTGAACCGGGGATAACCGCGGCACAGGTTGACGCCGAACGGGTAGCCGGTGGTCCAGCGCATGACCATGTCTGACCCGGTGACATTCCCGTGCCCGCGCATGGGCATCGTCACGAATTTGGTGAAGGCATTGAGCTCGGCGGCCAATGTGAGCACGGCGGCGGAATTCATGTGCTTGCCGCGCGTCATCGAGAGGCCCATTCCGAAAAAGATGACCCCGAAGC
>DATGKC010000114.1:0-2454 GCA_035294845.1 Planctomycetaceae bacterium
CGCTGCGCCGCGAAAACGGATGTCGCCGCGGAACTGCCCCTCTAACACTTGCGCCAACGTCATCAACAGGTCGATCCGTCTGAAGTGTTGCCTGGCGCACCGGCCCGCTGGCAGCGCCGCAATCGGCAGAGATGGACTTGCCTATTATACCCGGCCGGAGGCGAATTTGAACATCACCAGCGCCACGCCAAACCAATGAAAACCGGCCGCACGCGCTTCACAACGACCCTGCCTAAACGCAAGTCGTCAAATGAAACTGCGAGTTAGTCTCCTCGAAACCTAGCGAACATAGCACCCATCTGACGCACCAGGCCGCCATTCACGGCTCAGCCGAAGCGACGGGCGGGGGCTCCTGCCGCGTCTGTTCGTTTTGAATGGCCGCGTGCACCTCACTGCGATGGACGGGGACTTCTTTCGGGGCCTGAATCCCCAACCGCACTTTGTCCCCCCGAATCTCGACCACAGTGACGATGATCGTGTCGTCGATTACGATGCTTTCGTTCTTCTTGCGCGAAAGAACCAACATTGCCGACTTTCTCCACTGTTCGGGGAGCCTTGCATCGAAAGTCGGGGGGCGATCTCGTCCGATCCGACACTCCCCCGCGTATGCTCCTCTCCCGTGATGCAAGGCGGTCGTTCCGCCGTGCATTAATAAATTGTAGGATTGGCCAGAGGCGTGGTCAAGGTCGCGCTCGGCCGAATCACTTTGTCGGGCCGGCGTTTACGTGCCGAGCCTCGCGTGCCGGTGCGCCGCTGCTGCGCTCCTTCGGGCAGCCTCGATTCGCCGGGCCGTAAAGATGCATCTCGCGATGTGACTAGCGTTTATGTCACAAGGACTTCACCCGCCAGCATCCCCGATGAATGGTACGATCTCTTCCCAAAATACGCCTTTTGCGCATCTTCGTTACTTAACACAGTTTTTGAATCGCCCGACACCAAAACGCGCCCATCGCAAATAATATAGTTGCGGTCGGTGATGGTCAGAGTTTCCATCTCGCGGTGGTCGGTGAGCAAGATTCCAATGCCCCGCTCCTTCAAATTCCGGATGATCTCTTGAATCCCCTGAATCGTAACCGGGTCGATTCCGGTGAACGGCTCATCGAGCAGGATCAATGTGGGATCGCTGGCCAGACAGCGGGCGATTTCCAGGCGCCGCCTCTCTCCCCCCGACAATGTCGAAGCCACGGCCGTCGTCAGCTTCGCGAGCCCGAACTGATCGAGCAATTCGGCCGTGATCCGACGTCGCTCGCGGCGGCCGACATGCAGCATCTCGAGGATCGCCAGGATATTCTGTTCGACCGACAGCTTGACGAACACGCTCGATTCCTGGGCCAGGTAGCCCATTCCCTGGCGGGCCCGCTTGTACATGGGCCAGTCGGTCACCTCGACGCCGTCCAGCAGCACCTTGCCGGCCGTGGGCGTGATCATGCCGCAAGTCATCCGAAACGAAGTCGTCTTGCCCGCGCCGTTCGGACCCAAAAGACCTACGATCTCGCCGCGCTCGACGTGAAAGCCCACGTCATTGACGACCGTCCGACCGCCGTACACCTTTTTTAAGCCCGCACATTGCAATTGGGGCACTGAAGGAATCCTCCATGATTTCTATGGCGAGCGCCTTATCGAATGCGGTGCATCCTGCCGATCTGCGGATAGAACGGGACGCTGAATTTGGGGATCGGCGGGCCGTTTGTTTTTTCCTCATAGTATTTCGCGATCGCGTAGCCTCGGCCGTCATTGAGAAAAGGCACGCCATGCGGCCAATAAACGAAGAAGGCCTTGCCGATCAACAGATGCCTCGGCACGGCGTGCGACTTCTGCCATCCCCGGCTGTCGTTGCTGCGGGGGCTGTTGTCGCCCAGCATCAAGAACTCGTCCTTGCTGTCATCGTCGGGGTCGTTTTTAAGGTCGAACGTCTTGTCAGGCGGCAAAATGCTCCCCCCCACCTCGCTCCGGTAAAAAATATCGCGCTCGATGCGCAAATGAGCTAAGCGCACCTTGGCCAGGCGGGCGCCGATGGCGACCGGATGTCGATCGCGCTCGGTTTCGGCAACGGGGGGAGGCGGCGGTTCGAACTTGGAGCCTTCCTCAAATTCCAGCGACTTCATCAGTCGGTCGCCCACCCAAAAACAGAGCCGATCATCGACGTTGGCGAAACTCACCTGATACACGCCGGGCTTGTTCATCCCCGTTTCAAACGGCTCGCCGGCAGGTTGCCACTCGTCCTCTTCGTCGCCGGCCTCCGGCGTGTAATGAAACGTTCCCAGGCCGGTCGCCAGGTCGATTCGGCAGTGGTAGAGCCGGCGCCCCTCAACCAATTCGAACGTCACCTCTCCTTCGGCAGAGAGCACTTCGAGTGCACAGTTGACGGTGAGATCGCCCACCCACTGCTCGGGCTCGGTGGGGGAACCCGGAGCATCGGGCAATTGGCCTCGTCTCACGCTGCCGGCGGCAAAG
>DATGKC010000115.1:0-5042 GCA_035294845.1 Planctomycetaceae bacterium
CGGCCAGCGGAATGAAGTAGACCGTATTCGCTCCGAACCGTCCTTTTGGATCGAGCGCGAACCGGCAGTCCGTTGCAATGTCGGGAAAAACGATCTTCGGCTGCTCCAGATAAGGAACATAGCCGAATTGCGGCTGCTGCAATTCATACCACTTCTGGTCGGTGGCCCGCTGTTCGAGCTGTTCGCGGAACGGCCGTAAATGCTCGATGACCGCCGGGTACGGCTTCATGTCGATCCCGTGGTGCGTGTAGATCAGGTACTGATCGACCCGGTCGATACCGTACCGGTGAATCTGTCGGCCCTGCACGAAAGGGCGGATGATGGGCTTGCACGCAGAATTGGAAGACAGCATTTCGCGGCGTCGTTTGGCGTCAATGACGAACGCTTCGTTGAGGCCCGAAACGATTCCGCGGCAAATCTTGCCGCCTGTGAATTCCAGCAGCGGAGCGGCACCTTTCGACAAGCGGTCGATCAGCGCGGCGCATGCCGGCCGAATCAATCGCCATCCGCCGACCGCAAGTTCCCGCGCCGGGACATCGTACGCCAGCGGATCGGCAATGTCCGACAGCGCTCGAGTCCCCGCGACGACGTGCAATAGTTCTTGGCGAGGCGGAGGGGGCGAATAACGGACGGTCTTGAGAGTGCCCGCCGGGCCGGCCTTTCTCGTCAGCAAGATGACCGTCCGCACCGTCGCTCCGCGGAATATCGGCAGGCCGGCCAGGTCCACAATTCGCTCGACTCTCGCCACAGACGCAAGATGCTCCCGCAGAGGCTTCCCGTATTGCGCGCGCATGAATTTGTTCGAAACGATCATTCCGAAGCGGCCGCTCTCGCGCAAAAGCGCGTGCTCGCGCTCGATGAAATAGACGTAGAGGTCGCTTCTCTCGGCGTGACAAACGTAATGCTGCCGCAAATAGGGCTTCAGCTCCTTGAATATTTCCATCCGCACGTAGGGAGGGTTGCCGATGATCGCGTCGAATCCGCCGGCACGAATCACCGCGGGAAATTCAGTCCCCCAGTCGAAGACATTGATTCGCAACACGTCGTCTTCGCCGAACAGCGACATCTGGTGCCCATTAAAGAAATCGGGGCCGATGAGCGAATTCCCGCATTTGACGTTATTCCCAAGATCAGGCAGCGCGCGCTGCTTGAACAGGCGAAGCTGCCGATTCAGGCTTTCCTGGCTTTCTCCTTCCAGAACTTTCAACAGCAGCGACATCTTGGTGACTTCAACGGCCTGGGCGTCGATATCGACCCCAAAAATACTGTTGAGCAGAATCCGCTTGCGCTCGTCAGTCGTCAGCCTCCAGCCGCCCCCCATTCCCTGATAAATGCGCTTGGGGACTTTTTTTGGGTCATTTGCCACATAATAATCGCGATGCCATTCGAGGTGGTTCTGGTAGGCCTCGATGAGAAACGAGCCGGATCCGCAGGCAGGGTCGAGAATCCGCAGCCTGGCGGCCTGTAAGGGGGTCTTCCCTTCCAGCAGCTCGCCGACTGTCATATTCACGATGTATCGCACGACGTAAGTCGGCGTGTAGAAGACGCCGCCTGCCTTCTTGACCTCGGGCTTGTCCTCGACTTTCGCGTGATGGCCCCCGCCCGTGAGGCGGATGACTTTCCCGAGGAATTGTTCATAGACCTGTCCCAGGATGTCGGCCGGCAGCACCGAAAATTCGTATGGGCTCTCCGGGTAATACAGGTTGCGAATGATGTGTTTGAGCGGAGCGTCGTCGACCGAAAGAGAGAGTGTGAGCTCGTCGGGCGGCTCCGGGCGGTCGCGCTCTTTGTGGAAATGAAACAGGCCCGAATTATACCTATCGTCGGCCTGCTCGAAGAGCTCGCCCAGACGGGAGTAGACGCGGCCGCCATTGAGCAGGGTCTGCAATCGTCCGCTCGCCTCAATTCCTCGATCCTCGCAGATTCGCAAAAAGACAAGGCGGTCGATCGTGGTCTGCACGGCGAAGTTGAGTTCCCGTTGAGACAGGTCGTTCCGCAGAGCCATGTTCTTTGCAAGCAGCTCGCGCCATGTCTCGATTTCGCGAAGGAACTCGACATCGACCTCAGCCGTCCCCCCTTTTTTCATTTGGGACTCGGCGTACTTGTCGAACGAGCCCTTGAGAATGGCCTCTCGCGAGAACAGGGACTCGATTTCATGCCAGCGCGCGGCGTACTCGGTGTACTTGACGTACAGAACGCGCGCTTTCGACGGCTTGTCGTTCTGGTTCGGGCGGTGCGCCAGACAATCGTAAACCGTCAGCTCTTCAAAATCGGTGAGGATGCTCAACGGCAGTTTTGCCGTCCAGGCGTACCGTCGAAGCTGGAAAGCCGGCGCGATGTCTTCCTTCAAATTGACCGACGGCTTCTTGGTTTCGACGAAGAATTTGCGAGCGCCCCCGATGCGGAAGCAATAATCCGGCGCTTTGGTCGTCCCGCCGACTTTGATCGCATCTTCGTGGATCACGTCCTTGTACGCCTCGGCGTAGCCGCTTTCGTTGTCGACGTCCCATCCCAGCGCCTTGAAAAGCGGATCGACGAATTCGCGTCGCAACTGCGTCTCGTTGTACTGCGGCGAAACGTAGCTCTCCCGATGCATTTCAAAGCGCTGGACCAACTCAAGAAGTGCGGCAGGCGCCGTCATTGGGCACCTCGCTCTTGCAGCAGGCGGGCGAATTTGCGGCCGGTGGTTGATAACGGAAAGCGGGCGAATTGGCTTGGAGCGACCCAGCGAAAGTGGCGGGTCCGGCCGTCCAGCTCGCCGGTCATCCACTGGGCCCAATGACAAGAGAGGTTGATCCGAAACCTGGTCACGCTGTGGCGAATTTCTGCGATCGCGCCTTGATGTGCGATTTTGAGCCCTGTGCGCTCATAGACGGCACCAGCCAGCCGGATCGGGGAAATCCGCCCGTCCTGCTCCCACGCGAAGCGCACGAAGTCCCAGAGGCCGGCCCAGCGCTCACCCGGAAGGCGTTTGATCAACAGGTAGCGCCCGTCGCGCTGGATGGCGACGGCAACTTCAGTAACCTCCGTCACCGGTGCACGAGGCAAAGGGATCGGAATTTGGGTCTGACGGCCGCGCGAAAACGCGGCGCAGTAACCACGAACTGGACAAACGGAGCAACGTGGTTCGTCCACGGTGCACACGGTCGCTCCCAGTTCCATCAGCGACTGGTTGAAGGTTCCTGGATGTCGTCGCGGGACGATTTGGCCGGCGAATCCCCAAAGCAGCTTTTGCCCGGCAGCAGAGCGCGGATCGCCGCCGAAATCGAGCAATCGGCAGTAAAGGCGCAGCGTATTGGCTTCGAGAATCGGCGCCTGCTTGTCGAACGCAAACGAGGCGATGGCGCCCGCCGTATAGCGACCGATCCCGGGAAGCGTGAGCAATTCGGCGACATCATTGGGAAACCTGCCGCCGCGCTCGCGCACGAGTATGCGAGCCGCCCGATGCAAGTTGCGCGCGCGGCTGTAATATCCCAGGCCTTCCCAACGCCGCAGCACTTCCTTTTCGGCCGCCGAGGCGAGCGATTCGAGCGTTGGAAAGCGCTTCACGAAGCGATCAAAATAGGGGACGACCGCCGCCACGGTCGTCTGCTGAAGCATGATCTCGCTGATCCAGATCACGTAAGGGTCGGCCGTCTTTCGCCAGGGAAGGGGGCGCGCATGCCGACTGTACCAGGCACGCAGCGCGCGGCGAAGCCGGGTGAGCGTTTCGGCTTTGCAATCGGCCAAAAGCTCAGGCATGGCGCTTCCTGCGGTGAAACCAGAATGCGATCAGCCGGCCGCTATTCTTTTGCCGCCGAAAGTCGAATCGAACTGACCTTCGCATCGGCTGCAACTTCCAGCGGAATCGACCAGGTGAGCTTGCCGAGTTTGCACAAGCCCCCTTCTCCGTCGCGGCAATAGTCATAACTCACCGTCAGTTTGAGATCGGCCTTCCCCGACTTTCCCGCCAGGGGAACGTCGAACTTCACCACGGTCCCTTCTTCGGGAGCTGCGATTTCGCGGCGCTGTCTCAAATCGTCGGCGAAGAGCGATTGCTGGCCTGCGGCCGTCATGCGAAACGACGGAGGCGCGAGCTTGTTCAATTTGTAGCCTTGGGGAATCGACAGCGCCACCTCGAACGACACTTTGTCGCCCGCGGCGATGCGCTGCGGAGGCACGCGGATGGTTTTACCCGCCTCGGGTTCTTCGGTATCCGACGATTTGGGCGGCACCGGCGCTGCGAGGCCTTCGATCGTAAATTTCTGCACCTTGCCCGAAGACAGATCGACTTTGCGAATTAGATTATTGTTCGTGTCGGCCACGAAGAGGCTCTGACCGGCAATCGCCAACCCCGCGGGTTCCGCAAAGCGCGGCGGGTCGTCGCGGTCGCCGGGGCGGCCGTCTCCCAGAAAGGTTTGAACTTCCTCTTTGGTCGGATCGACTTGTTTGATCTTATGATTGTAGCTGTCGGCGACGTATAAAAGGCCGTCTGCCTCTCGCCAGGCGATTCCCAGAGGATGCTGCAGCCGCGCCTGGGCGCCGACGCCGTCGCGATCTCCGAATTCGAACAGACTGCGGCCATGCGCGAGATCGGAGGCCCCGGCGATCGTGGTGATCGAGCCGGCTTCGTCGAGAGGCACGCGCCGCAGCGCCGAGCCTTCGCTATCGACAACGTACAAAAACTTGCCGTCAGTCGTAATGCCCGAGGGCTGCGCCATCGCCGCTTCGCCGAAGGGGCCGTTGAGGATGTCTTCGTTTCCCGATCCGGCATAGGGGCGAATCGAATTCTGCTGCAAATCGAGGACCCACAATTGGTGCGGTCCGGCCATGGCGATGTAGAGTTTGCCCGAGACGTGCACCAGATCCCAGGGGCTGTTGAGCGCCGTCTTCGAGGGCTCGCCGCCGAGCCGGCGATCATGACCTTGCTTGCCGGTTCCGGCGATCGTCCGCACCGTCTTTTCAGTCAGGTCGATCTCGCGAATCATGTGATTTTCGGTATCGGCTACGTACAGCTTGTCTCCGACCAACGCCAGCCCCTGAGGATGGTCGAACGACGCCCT
>DATGKC010000116.1:0-2359 GCA_035294845.1 Planctomycetaceae bacterium
GCACGGCTCCGGCTGGGAACACGGGTCATTGTTCGACCTCATCGATCGCCAGGCCGCGGGGACGCAGATGGCACCTTTCTTCAGCGGCACCGAGGTGATGGTGTGCGACGACCTTCGCGATGAGTCGGCCGATTTCATCCTTGTGCAGCGCGCAACCAAGGATCATCCCGAAAGAGTCGTATACATCCACGCGAAGGCCAAGACCAAGGCCTCCAATTGTTCGGCGGCCGGCCTGCAAGATGTTTGCGGCCAGGCGCAGAAGAACCTTCGGGAGGTGTCGCTTTTCGCCGAGCCGGGGCCGAGCAAGGAAACGAAATGGGCCACGGCGTGGGACGGGAGCCCCCATACGGCGGGGGTGGTTAACGAGCGCATTCGCAAGCAAAGGACGAAATCCAAGCCCGAAGACGATATCAGGCGAACCACGAAAAATCCGAATGCCGATCGCGAAGTCTGGCTGGTGTTAGGGAACCTGCTTTCGAAACGCACACTGAAGAATGCCCTACTCAAAACGTCGCCGCCGGCCTATGCCGTCCAGGCGGCTTACTTGTTGTTCTCGACCATCACAAACACGGCGGCGGCGGCGGCGGAGCTACGCGTGTTTTGTGCTCCCTGATGACGAGCGGCATCTGCTTGTCGCCAAAGCCGAGGAACGATAGGGTGCAGCAACAGCATGGACGACGGATAGCCGAACGCTGAAATCTATTCCAGGAGTGCCTGCTGCAGCTCGCTCCGAATTCCGTTGTTTCCATTCTCCGGCGACTGCCGGCGATCGAGGTCTTACAACGCTCAGATCCACCGCCTCTAGCCACCCTTTCGTTCGTTGCCGGGCCCGGAGGTGCTCCGTCGCCAGCGGCAGGCTTACCGTTTGAGGTGCCTGTGCCAAAGTTTCGAGTGGCTGGTCGGCCACTCTTCCACAGTTCGGCCGTGTCCGGATAGCGCGTCACACGGTCGCAACCCGCGCGCCTTTAGAATGGTCGTTGTGAATCACGTCCTTGTCGTCGGCTCAACCGGTAGGGTAGGCCGCGAAGTTGTTGGCCAATTGCAGGCCCGGCACACGGAAGTCAGGGCATTGGCGCGCAAACCGGAGGCAACGAGTTTTCCGTCGGAGGTTGAGGTAGTGCGCGGCGATCTCACTGTTCCCGAGAGCCTGGACGCGTATTTGGATGGCGTGGACGCGGTCTTCCTGGTGTGGACCGCCTCGCCGGCCACGGTTGCTCCAGTTTTGGAGCGGATTGCAAAACACGCCAGGCGGATCGTATTCCTTTCGGCTCCGCTCAAAACGCCACACCCTCTCTTCCAGCAGCCCAATCCGAGCAGAGCGCTGGCCGAACAAGTCGAGCGACTGATTGAGACCTCAGGAATGGAGTGGACGTTTCTCAGGCCTGGAATGTTCGCCGCAAATGCCCTTGGCTGGTGGGCGCCGCAGATTCGTGCCGGCGACGTGGTTCGCTGGCCGCATCTCGCCGCTCCGACGGCCCCGATCGACGAGCGTGACATCGCGGCAATCGCGGTCCGCGCATTGTGCGATGACGGGCATGCTGGAGCGGAGTATGTTCTAACCGGACCTCAATCTTTGAGCCAATTCGAGCAACTATCCATAATCGGCCGGGCGACCAGGCGCTCCCTCCGCATCGAAGCGATGTCTCCAGACGAGGCGCGGCGTGAGTGGGCCCCCTCTTGGCCTCCCTCCGTCATCAATATGCTGCTCGATGCCTGGGCCGCAGCAATCGGTTTACCTGCGCTCGTTACATCCACCTTCGAAGAGATCACAGGAGTACCGGCACTGACGTTCCACGAATGGGCCGTCGATCATGCGGCGGAGTTTCGGTTGTGACCGGGATCAGTACTGCAAATGGCCGTATTTCGCCTATTTGATGTACGCTGCCTGGATAGTGTCCGGTTAGTCGGCCACTCGGCCAAAGGTCCGATTAGCTCACGATGCCAGCTCGATTCCGATCTTGTCATTTACGGCTGCGGCGATACGTTGCGTGCAGCCGAGGTAGCGCTCAGTCGTTTGGACCGACACATGGCCGAGGAGAAACTGAATCTGCTCCAGTTCACCTCCGGCAGCCCGGCACAACGACGATGCCCACCTGGAGAGCATGTTCTGCGACTCGCCCGAAGCCGCCAAGGAAGCCGCTCAAGCAAGCTTCAGGATGATGTCGCTCCAGCACCGGAATCGCGCCCAGTCCCGCGTTGGAATCCCGATCATCCCCGCAATCACCTGCATCGCCAGCGGCACCGCGTAATCCGCCGCAAGATCCATCTCGCCACGCCCGGCGTGCGGTTCGAGCAGCTCCCGCGATATATCCCGAATCCGCGGCTCCAGACCCGCGATCATGCCCGGTGTAAACGCCCG
>DATGKC010000117.1:0-3440 GCA_035294845.1 Planctomycetaceae bacterium
ACTCGTCGGATAGCCCCAAAGTAACCGTGAAGGCGCCGCCGAAACCCTGCGGCACTCCTACGTCTTCGCCGAGAATGATCACGTTCTCGTCGCGCGCCATTTCTTCGCGCATCGCCTCGCGCAGGGCCTCGACGATTGTGAGCTCTCTCACGTACCGCCCTCCCAGTAGACATGACGTTCGACATCGTCAGGCGCCGGCTGGGCCGAAGCGCGCGCGAACTCGACGGCATCCTCGATCTCGGCGTCCACGCGCTCCTGCAGCCGCGCGAGCCCCGGTTCGTCGATTACTCCGGCGTCGAGCAGGCGGCGGCCTTCGACCGTGAGCGGGTCTCGTTCTTTCCACAGGGCGACTTCCTCTTTCGGCCGATAATTTCCCGGATCGGAGCGCGAGTGGCCGCTGTAGCGATACGTCTTGCATTCGAGCAAGGTCGGGCCGGCGCCGTGGCGGGCGCGCTCGATCGCCTCGCCAGCCGCCTGGCGCACGGCGTTCACGTCGTTGCCATCGACGACCTGGCCGGGCATGCCATAGGCTGCGGCGCGACTGGCCACATCGGCCAGTTTCATGACTTTGCTCACGTGCGTCGAAGCGCCATACTGATTGTTCTCGCAAACATAAACGACGGGCAGGTCCCAGACGGCGGCCATGTTCAGCCCCTCGTGAAACGTACCCTCATTGGCCGCTCCATCGCCGAAAAAACAAACCGCGACTTGCCCGTTACCGCGCCGCTTGGCCGCCAGCGCCAGTCCCGCCGCGATGGGAATGCCGGCGCCCACGACCGCCAGGGAAGGCACCATTCCCACGCGCATGTCGCCCACGTGCATCGAACCGCCCTTGCCGCCGCAGCATCCGGTCTGTTTGCCGAACAGCTCGGCCATGATGGCACGCGGCGCGACGCCCTTGGCCAGCGCGTGCCCGTGTGCACGATGCGTGCTGGTCACGAAGTCGGAATCGTTCAGACTGGCACAGACCCCGGCGGCGATCGCCTCTTGCCCCAGATAGAGGTGAATCGTTCCCGGCATGCCCCCTTCCAGGAACAGGTAGTAGACCCGTTCTTCGAACCGGCGAATGCGCAGCATCATCTCGTACAGCGATGTCGGACTTTCGGACTTGGTCGGCGCCGACACGGCCTTCGCATCCGCACGGCCCACAGCTCGCCGAGGCGATTCGCTGCCGGTCCTGCGCTCGTGCTTCGCGGCCAAAGCAGAAGCGGCTTTTTGTTCCGGCGGCGAATCGATTCGCCGCGCAGGGCTGGCTGCGGCGGCAGCACTTTGATCCGAGGAACGCGCCGGCGATTCGAGCGGAGCCTCATCGACGGGCTCGTCGAGCGACGAGCTCAGGATGGCGATCGGCGCGCCGGTCACAACCGTCGATCCGCTCGGACAAACGATCTTGCGCAGATAACCCGAGCAAAACGCCTCGACAGGAACGACCGTCTTGTCGGTCTCGACTTCCACGAGCGTGTCGCCCCGCTCAACCCGCTCGCCAACTTGCTTGATCCACACGCCGACCACGCACTCGGTCGTCGTCTGACCCAGATCGGGCATTGTGAGCGTGGTGATCGACAACGATCGTTCCCTTCGTGTGGACGCGATCCGGACTGGTTTCGTGAAACCAGATTGGCTTCGTCAAAAGATAGCCCGTCCGGTGAGCCACCGTCAATCAGTCGGCCGACAAGGTCTGGCTGGCCGCATCAAAGCGCGTCAATGCGCGCCGCGACGTTTTGGCTGGTGGAGGGCCCGATAATTTCTCCTCCCCCCGTTCACGTGGGGATCGAGGGGGGGCGTCTGCACGTTGACGGACGCAACAGGAGCTGGCGAGCGTCAACTAAACGCAGAAACGTCGCTTGGCGCCCTTCTCCATCCAAGGACAGCATCCGACCGTAGATGCCCGCGCGAATTTCAAATTTACGGAGACGGCTGCTCAGGCGCTTCGCGCCGCTTTCGAAACCGTTTCATCATGTCATCAAACATCGCGCGCTCGACCTCTTTTCTTTCGGCATACTCCTCTTCTGACAAACCGCCGCGCATTTCACCGAGTATGCGGTCAACTCTCGCTTGCATTTCGCGCACGGCCAAAGCTCGACCGAAATGCCAACCTCCGCCGAATCCCGCCGATGCCGCAAAGAGCGCCACGACCACGAGAATCGCTGCCCAAAATGCCACGCCGGGTTCTTTGCGGTTGCCATTCATGCCGCACGACCAGATTTGTGTCGAGGACGACTCTCATTCGACTCGCTGCGAACGCACCTGCCGCACCGCTTCGTCAACCGCCAACGTGAATTCGTCCGGGCTGATTTCTTCATCGGCAACGTGGCGATCGACCTTGTCGAAGATCGTTTGCAGGCCGGCGCGGGATCGCGCCTTGTCGGCCGCCGTCAGATGTCGGTCCGGACTCACGATGAGCCAACACAGCACCTGGTCGCGCCGCAGCTCCCGGCCGATCAACGATTCCAGGAGCAGCCGCTGCTCGTCGGAAAGGTCGGCGACATTGCTGTAGTATTTCGGCTCCATTTGCCAAATTATAGCACTGCGGGAATGGTGGCATCAATTCGGGGAATTGGGTAGTCGGGTCACTTGCAAACGACCCACTACCAATTGACGCGGAAAACTGCCGGCTCACACGGTTCCGGGCTTTCAATCCCAATGAGCCGCGGGAGACCCAGCGCGGCCGAAGGCCGCAACCAAAACGATTCAAAAAGACAAATGACCGCGGATTTCGCGGTTCTTCCTTGCATTCGCCATCGTAAAAATCTGCTCGCCACGCAAAATTTTTACAGAAAAGTCGTACGAGGCCCAGGTGTTTCTCTGTCCATCAGTCGTTTACTTGCTCGTTTGACCGATTTCATCTTGACCAATTTTGCGGGCGCCGAATAATTGATGGCCAAGAATGAACCCCCAATCTTAACGATAGGTTCCGTGCGCTCCGCAGCATTCCTGATTCTGATTCTTGCCTTCGCCATGGCCGTCGTTCTGCCGAACGACATCGGCACCGACGACATGCCGGCCAGACCCGCCAAGCAGGTGGTCGTGAAGGCGGGCCACCACTTTGTGAAGCCGGTCAGAGGCGGCCCCACGGCTTGGCTCGTCGCGATCCAGCGGCAGGATATGCTGAGCCTGGCCGGCGATTGCCCGGCCGTTGTGTGCCGCAGCGGTCAAACGGTCGCCAACGTGCAGCTTTCTTTTCCGCTTGTGATCTGAGAGTCCCGGAACGGACCTTTTCTTTACGTCGCGCTTCTGCGCCGACATTCCGTTCCCCGCGCGGCGACCTGCCGTGCCAACGCAAAGGGACACTTCATGCCCAGCTTCTCGGAAGAAAAGCCGGCCACGTTGACGAATTGGCGTCAACAATTCGGCATTCTCATAGTCATCGCGGCCACTGCATTCGTCGTCGTCAGCATCTTTTCGCTTTGCTTCGGTCCAGCGGGAGGCGCCCCATGAGG
>DATGKC010000118.1:0-3081 GCA_035294845.1 Planctomycetaceae bacterium
TCATCGGTGCGCTACCCGCTGATTCCAGCCGAGGCGACCGACCGCGCCGGCATGGGGGGCTTGGAATTGTCGATCGCCCGCGTCACGTCGCGCGGTTTGGAATTGCGTCCGGATCGCTTTTGTGCCGTGTCAGTGGTTCGCGGCCGCGGCGCCGTAGCGATGGCCGACGAAGAGCGCCAAATCGCCGCGCACGACCATTTCGGCATTCCCGCCGGCGTCACGGCGAACCTTCGCGAGATGGGCGGCGAACCCCTGGTCGTGCTGGATGCCATCCTGAAACCGGCGCGCAAATCCCCTTATTAACTCAATAGTGAGATCTTCATGGATCATCCCGTATTTCGATCGCTCGACCACGTGGCCATTGTCGTTTCCGACACCGACGAGGCGCTGAAGATTTGGCACGACCGCGTGGGCCTGAGCGTGCTCTACAGCGAAGTGGTGAACAACGGCGCCCTGCGCCTCACCCATCTGGATCTGGGAAATACGCACCTGCAGCTTGTCCAACCCCTCAAGAGCGATCATCCGCTCAACGACTGGCTGGCAAAAAACGGCGCCGGGCTGCACCACCTGTGTTTCCGCGTCGATGACGTGGGGCAGGCGTTCGTCGAGCTGCCCCAGCAGGGCCTTGGCGTCGCCCCCGCCCCGCACCAGGGGACACAGGGCAAGCGGGCGTTGTTTCTCGACAAGGCGGCCTCGCAAGGCGTGCAGCTTGAAGTCACAGGAAAATGACATATCATAGCTGTCGGAGAGGCTAGTGATTTCCGTGCAAGAGATTGCCGATGAGGTTGTGGTGAGTACGGCCAAACCGGCGCCGAAATTGACGGCCAACCCGAAGCCACAGCCACCGTACGCGGTGATCGTCGAAAACGACGATTTCCATACGTTCGAGTATGTGATTGGCGCCTTGTCAAAAGTCTGCGGACACAGTCGCCAAAAGGCCTTCTTGCTGGCCGTCGAAATCGACGCACAAGGCAAGGCCGTGGTTTGGAGCGGAACAAAAGAGTTGGCCGAGCTCAAGCGAGATCAGATCCACGGAATGGGCCCCGACTTCTTCGCTTACAAACCGGTGACATTTCCGTTGGGCGTGTATATCGAGCCTTTGCCGTGACGCGGATTCACGCTCTCGCTTGCGCAGCAGGCTCGACCCACGACAGACTCAACCGCGCCAGGTCTTCGTCGGGATCGTGACTTGTAGCAGGATCGGGTTTTGGGCCCAGACAGGTCACGTCGTCGGATGAGAGATCGGCATCGCCGCTCCATGAAAGACTCAGCCAGTCCATGTCTTGAGATGACGAGTTCATAATGCCTTGTGTTCCCCCAATTCATTATTCGTCGCCCGTACGGCGGCGTAAATCGGGAGCTTTCACCCATAACGTCAGCCCTTTCATGGCTTGGCGTCCAGCGAAAAACTGAGTGAGTTGTCAGCACTTTGCCGGCCTCTTGTTCCTGCGGAACCGCCGTCCTGCGGTACGGTGATCGACCGTGCCGCCGACAAGAGATAGAATGTGTGAAGATTTGCAACCTCGGAGCGACTTGAGTCATGGTCAATTCAACTCCTGCGAAACGGCATCGATATCCCGGCCGCCTCGTCTTTTTGCTAGGCGTCGGTCTGCCTCTCGTGGGGATCATTACCTATGCCGTTCAGCTTGGGAGGGGGCGCCTGGCGACTCCCTGGCACATGGCGATTGATTCGACGCTCGCGGTGGGCCTTCTGGCCGTCGCGTTCTGGCAGGCGCGAAAGGTCTGGCGAGCGCTGGCCTTCATCCTGGTATTGCTGTTGGCGGGGGCCGAATGGACATTCTTGGTGGGAACGAGGTTGCCGGCATATTCTGGGCCCGTCGCCGCGGGGAAAGCGTTGCCGGCGTTTTCGACAAGCCAGGCCGACGGCACGCCGTTTACCCAGCGCGACTTGGTGGGAAGCCAAAACAACGTTCTCGTTTTTTTCCGCGGCCGGTGGTGACCATTCTGCATGATGGAGCTGGTCCAGCTTGAAAAACGCCATGAAGATTTTGCCCGGCGCAATTCGCGCGTCATTGTGGCGTCGATGGAAGGGCTCGAAGACGCCCAGCGCACGCAAGAGAAATTCCCCCACTTGCTCGTCCTGGCCGATTCCGGACGAGGGCTGTCGGAAGCCATCGGGCTGATCGACTACCACGCCGCTCCGGGTGGCGGCGACGCCGATACTCCCACCACCATCGTTGTCGATCGCGACGGCGTCGTTCGCTGGCTCTTTCGGCCGTCGGAAGTGATTTCTCGGCTCTCGCCTGACGACGTGCTGAAGGCCGTCGATCAAAGCATTCCAGCCGACGTGAATTGAATGAAAACGCGGCAAAGTAACCAAATGCCGCATGCTTGCACGTGGCGGCATGTACCCGTAGCATGGGTTTCTTTGAATTGTCGTGCCGACAATCACCACTGTTTGCAACTCAATATAGGTTACTGAATTCATGCCGGCGACCGAAATTGTCACCCGTAGCGATGCCATTCGTGCCTACATAGCAACGAACCCCGGCGCGAAGGCCCGGCAAATTGCAGCCGCCCTTCGGGAACAGGGAATCGACGTCAAAGAGAACCTGGTCCATAAGGTGATGCAACGCGACGCGGCCAAGGCGGCCGGCAAACGAAGGAAGCGGCCGCGGGCCACGTCAACGTCATCGGCGCCTGCGGTGAGAATTACCGGTACCGACTCGATTCGCGATTACCTGCGGCGTCATCCCGGGGCCCGCCCACGGGATATTCGTGCCGGTTTGGAAGCCGAGGGAATCAAAGTCTCGCAGAGCCTCGTGCACGCCATCAAGTACCGAATGTCGCAGGAATCGTCGAGACCGTCGGTGCGCGCCGCCGCACGAAGAGCGCGGCCGATCAAAACTTCGCCCAACGGCTCGCGAGTCACCATCGAGCAACTTTTCAAGGTCAAGCAATTCGTCGACGAGCTGGGCGGCCTGGCGCAGGTGCGGCAGGCATTGGACACGCTCGATGAATTTCGATAGACCGGGACTGCCGGGGTCGGTCGACTGCGGGTGCGCAAAAAAATAGCCTCCTCACCAGAATTCGTGGGTGAATTCCGGCTCGGGTAATGCA
>DATGKC010000119.1:0-3540 GCA_035294845.1 Planctomycetaceae bacterium
TGTGGGGGGGCGAATTCGGGCGCACGCCGGCAGCCCAAAACAAGGACGGCCGCGACCACAACAACAAGGGCTTTTCCATGTGGATGGCGGGCGGCGGAACGAAGGGGGGATTTCGCTATGGGGCGACGGACCCGCATGGCATCGAGGCGGTCGAAAAAAAGATGCACATCAACGACCTGCACGCCACCATGCTCTACCTTCTGGGCCTCGACCACACCAAGCTCACCTACCAATACAGCGGCCGCGAAATCCGTTTGACCGACCTGGCGGGAGTCGTGGCCAAAGAGATCGTGGCCTGATCAGCGGCGGCTGAGACGCGAACGATCGAAGTATTTGCGAGTCGGGGCATTTCGGGGCTGGTCGTCTCGAGGAGGGCGGCGTGCGGAGGGAAATTGAAAATTGAAAAATGAAAAATGAAAATTTGAAATTGAAAAGGGGATGGCCATAGAAATATCAGCGTCACCCTGAAGGGCCTGAAGGGGTGAAAGAAAACGGCGCGCTCGATTTTTCCGGGACGAATTTTTTAAGGCGCTACCGGGGCCCATTCAGTGAAGGTTCCGATTGGAATTGATCGTTCCTATTTCGCCCATCAGGCGAGGCCCAACGTTTCAGACGTTTTCCCGGGGCGATGCCTGGCGATGCGCTGGGCTGGATTCTTTCGGCCCTTCAGGCCGGCCTCGCGCTATTCGGCCGCGATCTCTTCGGACTGAAGCGGCGATTTCGAGTTTTCGCCCGCTTTCTTCGGCTCTTGCAGGTTCCATTTGCCGCCGGCGTCCCATATCAGGAAGCGCTCTAAGACGACTGGCCTGGCGTCGACAATGCGATTGATGAGAACGACCGCATAGGGCCGCTCGACTGGAGCGGTGATTCGAGTCAGCCGAAAATATGCTTTCCCCTGAGAAGTCAATTCGATGACTTCCGGCGCAGCCAGGACGCGCCCCGGCTTGAACAGGTGGACGGAAGCCAGAGTCCCCTCGTTCGCAGCGGCAGCGAACTTGCCGAGCTCCTCGGCGACCAGCTTCTTTTCGAAGTCCTCGGCCAATTTCAGTCGCTTAATGAGCTGTTCATCGGCCGGCGGCTTGCCTGCGCGGGTCGGCGGGCCGATTACGGCGGCGACCGGTTCGCTTTCGGCCGCGGCAGCCGTCAGTTTTTTCAATTCTGTAAGCAGGTAGTCGCGAGTCTTGATCTGTCGCCCGTCGGCGAAACGGATCATATATTCCTTGCGAGTCGTTGACGAAAAACTGGCGGCCTTCTCGACGAAATCGGCGGCCGTCTTGATGTCTCGTTCGTTCTGCCTCCATTTGATGCGGATGAATTTTGCCGCATCCCGCGAATCGTGCTCGCGGCCGTTTCGCAGGAAAACGGCCTCTTTAAGGCCCGCGACGTGCTCAATCAAAGCCTCGATCATTTCTTTTTCACTGGCGACATCGGCATCAGCCAGGACGCTCTGGGCCATCATGCACTGAGCTGCCAGAAACCAAACCGTCATCGCCACACCGATCCGCGCCATCGCCCGTCTCCCGAAGGTTTTCAAGTGGAATCAAGTCATTTCAGCATAACCGCCGTCCGGGAAGAAAACGAGCGTTGAAGACGGTTAGGCACGCGGCCATCGGGATTTCACCGATAAGGCGGGCGCGGATAATCCCGATCCACGGGCTTGGGCCGCAATCGTAAATTTACCGCTCACGACAAAAACTGCCGCCTGGCCCCCGACCGCTCCGGATCGACCCGCTTTTGAAAAAAGGATTTTCTCATGACCCGCGACGAAGCACTGTGTTTGAAAATCAGAGAGGCGCTGAGCCGCAACGATCGGGTGGCGGCCCAGTCGATCGACGTGCACGCCCAAAGCGGGATCGTCACCCTGGGGGGCTGCCTGCCGTCGCAAAAAGACATTCTCGCGGCAGTTCAGATCGCCGCCTCTTTCCCCACGTGCCGCGGCGTCGTCAATCGACAAGTCCTCAGTGAGCCGCGCGGCGTGCATTATGATTCGCTGTGGGCTTTGAGCGCCGGTGACGGCCTGCCCGGCAGATCGGGTTGGGCGCTGCTCCCCAACGATGGGTTGCCCGCGAGTCTCTACGACTGCGAAGCGGTTTCCGGCGCGGCATGACGCAGATCATTCGTTCTCGCCCCCTTCGATCCGGTAGAACCGCTACAGTTTAGCCCCTGGGCGGCCGATGTTTGATTGAGGGATGTCGCCGCGCCGTGCCGCGACTCACGCCGGCCGGGGGGCCTCAAGGATGACGCGCACACAGTCGGATTCTCTCCAAGGAGAGAGAAAGGGACCCGGAGACCTACCGAATCGGGTCATCAGCGCCCCACGCAAGGTTTCGGTCGTTCGCCGTATATTGCGCATTCCCTGGCGCGCCGGGCTTGCGATTTATCGGCGGCTGACCGCATTGTTGCGCCCAGGCCCGAACGTCGTCGATTTTTACTACCGCTACACGCCGTTCAAGCGGCGCCGCCCGGCGCTGACGCCTCTGGGGTTCAAGATGGCGGGCGGCAATTCGGTCCACCATCGAGGCATGATGGCGGGCCAGTTCGAGTCGGCTGAATTAGCATGCGTCCTGGCGCTTGTCGACAAGAGCGACGTCTTCGTCGACGTGGGGGCCAACATCGGCTATTACGCCTGTCTCGCGCGGCAAAGAAATAAGCACGTGATTTCCGTCGAGCCGCAGCCGGCCAATTTGCGGTTCCTGTGCGCGAACCTCGTGGCCAATGGCTGGCATGACGCCGAAGTGTATCCGATGGGGCTCGGGAAAAAGCCTGGCATTGCCGTGTTATATGGCCTGTCGAGCACGGGTGCTTCGCTGCTCCCCGGATGGGCGGGGGCGCCGATGCGCTGGCGGCAGACGATCCCCATCACGACCCTCGACACGATCATCGGCGGGCGCTTTGGCGACAAACGGATGTTGATCAAAATCGATGTCGAGGGGGTCGAATTCGACGTCCTGCAAGGTGCCGTCGCGACGCTTGCCAGGGCCCAGAAACCGACGTTCATCGTCGAAATCTGTCTTAACGAAAATGCCCCGACCGGTCCGAATCCCCACTTCCAAGACACGTTCCGGCTGTTCTGGCAAAACGGCTACCGGTCGTGGCTATTGGACGAACCCCGGCACGCAGTGACCTGCGACGATGTCGATCGCTGGATCGAACAGGGGCGCACCGATGCGAACGTCATCAATTTTTTGTTCACGCCGGCCCCCGGTGATGGCAAACGCGCGGCGGCTTGAGTTGAGATCCAGCAAGTCTCGAACCGGTTGTGCGCACAAGCGAGATGCTTATGCTACGAACCGTAGTGCGAGCGTCCTCGCTTGCACGTCACCCAGTACCCAGTACCCAGTACCCAGTACCCAGTACCCAGTACTCAGTACTCAGTACTCAGTACTCAGGACCCAGTACCCAGGCCCCAGTACCCAGGCCCCAGTACCCAGTACTTATTCTGGAGTCGTTACCTTGCAATCTTTTCGAGTGGCAGCGGTCAGCATGGATGGGCGGCTGGGGGACCGCCAGCTTGTCCTGGATGACATCGATCGCTGGACC
>DATGKC010000120.1:0-11755 GCA_035294845.1 Planctomycetaceae bacterium
AGGCCACCATCGCCATGCGCGGCGCCGCGGGAATTACGGTGCGTCTGGGCGCCGTTATCGCGGTCGAATCGCCCCGGAATTTTCGATTGATCGTCAATGGACCAATGAGCTCGCGCGAAGCCGATCTGGGATCGAACGACGAGCGCTTCTGGTTCTGGAACAAACGCAATGAAGAAAAGTGCGTCTTCACCGCCAAGCATGAGCAAGAAACAGGACGCGCGCGCCAATTCCCGATTCCGTTCCAGCCCGACTGGATCATGGAATCGCTGGGAGTCATCGAAATCGAGGCCGATCAGGCCACCGTGCAACCTGACCTGGCCGGACCGCAATCGATCGCCCTGATGTCTGATCGAATTTCGCCGCAGGGACTCAAAGTTCGAAAAATCACCATCATCGACACGTGCCGCGGCGTGATCCGCGAGCATGCACTGTATGACGCTCGCGGGGCCCTGATCGCGAGGGCCGCCTTGAGCGGGCACTTCCGAGATATGAATTCCGACGCGGTGTTGCCCAAGCAGATCGAGTTGGAATGGCCACAGGCGCACCTGGGGCTGACGATGACGCTCTCGGACATCGAGGTGAACCGGCACATTCCGGCTCAAACCTGGGTCATGCCGGATATTGAGGGCTACGCCGTTTACGATCTGAGCCAGTGAGCCGCTATTACAGCTCGCTGATCTTGCGCTCGATTTTGAGCCGCTCCGTCGCTTTCTCGGGAATGCGGCGCTCGAAATAAATCTCGACGCTCTCGTATTCGCCCAGATCGACGTGTTCTTTCGCCAATGCCATCACCCGCTCGACGATTTTTGTTATGCGGTCGTCGGTCTCGCTGGGAGGGAAGTCGACCTGCATCACGACCCGCAACACGGGTGGCAAACCTTTCGGACGCCCCCCCTTGACGTTGGGATGCGAATCGGGAAACTCGGCGTCGAGTGCGTTGCGCAAGGGCACGAACGGGGCAAGCTCCAGCTTCGCGTAACCCCAGATCGCTCCCGTCAGCAGGATTCCGAATCCGATCATGCAGAGAACGACCAGGCGTCCCGAAACGGTGGGGAATCGCGGAGCGCGTGTTTCGTCGTCCATCGGGCTATTTCACCTCTCGCAGCTCGGCGATCCAGTCGTCGACCGTTCCCAGCGCCTGCGGCGATTTGTGCTCGTATTGAATGAATCCCGCGCCGTCGACGACAAACACCGCCTCGATCGGTTGCCCGGCCGCGGCATCGAACGCTCCGTATTTCTTATGCACCTCGTAAAGAATATCCGACAGCAGCGGAAACGGATATGTGATTTCGCGTTCGGCTGTCGGCGAGTTGCTTTCCGGCGCCGTTTTGAGGCGCTCCAGATGAACGCCATATCGATTCTGCGAAGGCCGCGCTGCGCTGATCGCCAGCACAGCCGCGCGGCAGTCGCGAATCTCCGTGGAACGATCACGGAGCTGGGCGATGAGCGGGCTCTCGTGACTCCCCTCGCGGGCGTCATAGAAGACGATCAGGATTTTTTTTCGGCCCAGTTCGCTTTGGAGCCTGACAATTTGCGAATGCTGATCGTAAAGCTGAAACAAGGGCGCAGGCCGCACATTGACGGCACTCGACTCGTCGGCCGGTTCATATTGGCGAGTGATCTTGTAAGCCGCCAAAGCGGCGATCAGCGCCGCCGACGCCGGAATGACAAGAAAAATGCGCCGCGATGCTGAGAGCCGCGCTCCGATGGAATTTTTCACGGATTTCGGCGCAGGCGAAGAAATGACAGGAAGATGGGGGACAAACAAATTCTCTGCTGGGAGAGCATCAACGGTCAACGTGTACTTTTCAGGATAGCCGATCGCGCGACGATTGTCTGGCCCGATAGGCGTCGCTGTCATCGATTCGAGATTGCCTGCACCGAGACGCGCTGACACCCCCCCTCGATCCCCCCGCGGACGGGGGGAGGGACGCGCGGCTTTAGTCGGGCTGCTGGTCGGCGGTGGTGCGCGCGGCGGGTGCCGGGGCTAGAGCGATCGCTGCGAAATGACGTGCGCGGCACGCACGACTTCGCACAACTTGTGCGTTGCCGGAGACGCCAGCCGAGCTATGGCCCCGTCGAGTGCGCGCAACAAGCGCATCGCTATCGCCGATTCGCTGTTCCCACCACCGAGACGCGCCGACACTCCCCCTCGATCCCCCCGTGGACGGGGGGAGGGACGCGCGGCTTTCGTCGAGCTGCTGACCGGCGGTGATGCGCGCGGCGGGTGCCGGGGCCAGAGCGATCGCTGCGAAATGACGCGCGCGGCATGCACGACTTCGCACAACTTGTGCGTTGCCGGAGACGCCAGCCGAGCGATGGCCCCGTGGAGTGCGCGCTCAACGTGCGCATCGCTGTCACCGATTCGCGATTGCCTGCACCGAGACGCGCTGACACCCCCCTCGATCCCCCCGCGGACGGGGGGAGGGACGCGCGGCTTTAGTCGAGCTCCTGGCCGGCGGTGATGCGCGCCGTACGCGTGGCGATCAACTCAGCCGACTGGCCGCGATCGAGCAGTTGCGCTTTCCAACGCAGATCGAGTTGCGCCAGCGAGCGGATCTGGTAGACCTTTGCCAGCGCCGCCTCGGCGCCTTGCGTCTGGGCGAGCTCCACGAACTCGAGGAACTTCGCCGACGAATCGCGCTCGAGCAGGTACGCGACCAGTGAGGCGCTCTGGCCGTAGAATGCATCGCGGCGTTCGGCGGTTGGATAGTCGGCCAGCGACATCAGCTCTGAGGCGCTGTATCGCGGCGCCTTGAGCATGGCCCGCTGCATCGCGCTTCGCCGAATCGCCTGCCGCGCCGCAGGTTCTGTGAGAATCGCCATTCCTTCATCGGCCCAACGAGGAATCTGCCTGCGTGCGAACCTTTCGGCGAGCACGACGTGCGTCAATTCATGCGGGAGAGCCGAGATTAGCCAATCGTCGGCGTCGGCGCGCAAGTCGACGCGCCGCTTGAGCACTTTCCCGCCATCGATTTTGAGCGTGGCGAATCCGGACGACTGGCGGTTTCCGCCGCCATCCCGGACGTAGACTTCGATGGTCGGATGCACCACAATGTCGCATCGTGGCGACCAGTCTTCGGCAGCGCTGCCGAACCAAGTCTCTTGCAAATGGCGGCGCAGCGCCTCGCAGGCCTGCGGTAGCCGACCGGCTTCAGCCAGGTTCGCTCGGCAAAAAATGCGAAACGTGCTCGTCTCCTGAATCAGCCAACCTTGCGAGATATGCGATTTCGTCGAAGGCGCGGCTGGCTGTTGCGAAACCCTCTCATCCGCAGCATGGGCGGAACCGCTCAAGGCCAGCGAAAAAGCGGTGAGAATGAACAGTTGCCGCATGGCATAGAGTTTGATCTGAAACGAGCACCGAGGAGGTCAGAGGCGTTCTCATTAACCAAACGGCATACCAAAGCGGAGCCGGGTGCGATTTCCGGATTCCAATTCACCGCAAACTGCTGTGCTTCAAGGTGTTGGGAACGAATGAAAGCCGGATGCAGTGCCGCCGCACCAGGACCAGCGGAATGGCAATTCGCCCAAAAAAGAGGCATGAGCGATGCATTGGAGCACGAAAAGTGGGCACGACTGCAGGAGTTTGCGACGGCAGCGGCAAGTTGTAATTCCGTGCACAAGGACAAACGCCACTTGCCGAAGATCGTTGGTTTTAAGTACGATTTTGTGGAATTCCTTGCATTGCTTGCCGCACCGCACTTCGCGGCTGCGCGCTCGATTTGATGACGAAGTTAGGCCGATAATTCGGAAGTGGTGATTTCCCGCAACCGGCGCTTGCAATGTTCCAGGCGGTCCGACCGGGCCGGGATTCTCGACTCAATCGGTCCGCCGCAGTTTGTCAGGAGAATCGCCATGTACAAGGTTGCCTTCGCCGCCGCCGTTTGCTCCGCTGCTCTTCTCTTCAATTCACAAGCGGCACAAGCTCGTTGCTGTTTCAGGAGATCGGCGTGCTGCGCGCCCCAAGCAAGCTGTTGCGCCCCCGCGGCAAGTTGCTGTGCCCCCGCGGCGCCGACTTGCGCTGCGCCGGCAGGTCCGGCGAATGCCGCCCCGGCGCCCACGACCGAGGCTCCTCCTGCGCCTTCAGCCAGCATGAATCCGGGCAATCCTTCACTGGCACAGTCGGGAAACGGCAACGGACAAACCTACCGAAGCTATTCTTACGACTCGGCCTCGGGCAGTCCGGCAGCGGCGACCGTCCCAGCGGGAACGAGCGCGCAGGCAAAGCCTCGCGCGAAAATTCGGGGCGCCGACAATTTTCGCGCCGACCGCAAGGTTCGCGGACTCAATTAGCGCGCCGTTCGCCTGAATTCGAATTCGGCGAAAGAGACCATATTGAGATGGCCCGCGGCCGGTGGTAGAATATTTTCAATGACGACACGAAGCCTGCACGATCGCATGAGGTTTGCCATGTCGGAATTTCGCGATTGCAGGCAAAGCGACCGATGTGGCGGAGCGAACCAGACGACCAGCAATGCAACCCGCCGAGCCAGTTTTGACTTCCGCGCTCCCGCCTTCAGCGCTGACTGGGGCGCTCGAGGTCTATCTGCTCGGCCTGGTTGATTTCGATGCGGCGCTGTTCGTACAGGAACGGCTGGCACTGGAGATTGCCCACCACGACGATGGCCGCGGCGCCCTTCTGATTTGCGAACATCCGCCTCTGATCACAATCGGCCGCGAAGGGAGCCAGGCCGACATCCGTTGCGACCCGCGTGAATTGACCGCTCGCCGGATCGAAGTCCGCTGGCTCAATCGCGGAGGCGGCTGCGTCCCGCATGTGCCGGGGCAGTTGGCCGCCTATCCCATTCTGCCCCTCGCGCGGCGGGGCTGGGGGCTCTCGGCTTATCGCGAGCGGCTGGAACTGGCTGTGCTCGATCTGTGCCGTGACGTTCGCGTCCGGGCGGCGTCGCGGCGACCGGAGGAAGCCGGAGTGTACTGCCGGGGAGGCCAAGTGGCTTACGTGGGAGTCGCCGTGCGGTCGTGGATCAGCCTGCATGGACTGTTCGTAAACGTCTGCCCGCGGAGCGACGCCGTTTCGCTCGTCAAGGCCCGCAACGGGCGGGCTTCTTCGCTGGCCGCCGAGCGCGGGCGTCCCGTCCAAATGTCGGCGGTGCGCGAAAGCCTGATTCGGCGACTGGCCCTGCGATTGCAATACGAGCGCTATCACCTTTATACAGGACATCCGCTCTTGCGCCGCACGAATCGGGTGGTGGCCTATGCTTGAAATCGTGGGACAGGCGCCCCTCGCGGGCCATCCGGCTGCGGCTGGCGCATCGGGCCCGGTCAGACGCCGCCTTCCCGCATGGCTCAGGCGGCCGTTGCCCCAGCCCGACATGTACTTTACCGGCAACGTCATCCGCGACCTCAAGTTGGAGACCGTTTGCGAAAGCGCCAAATGTCCCAATCGCACCGAATGCTGGTCGAAGCGCACGGCCACGTTCATGATTCTGGGAAATGTGTGCACGCGGCCCTGCGGATTTTGTTCTGTCCCCAAGGGCAAGACCGAGGCCCTCGAAGCCGATGAACCCGAACGGGTGGCCGAGGCGGCCGCGCGGCTTGGATTGAGGTACGTCGTCATCACTTCGGTGACGCGGGATGATCTGCCCGACGGAGGCGCCGAACATTTTTACCGGTCGGTACTGGCGGTGCGCGAGCGGACCGGCGCCACGGTCGAAGTGCTGACCCCCGACTTCCTGGGAAACCGCTCGGCGATCGCCCGCGTGATGGCCGCCCGCCCGGAAGTGTTCAATCACAACACCGAGACGGTGCCGCGATTATACAACCGAGTGCGGCGAAACGCCGAATACCGCCGCACGCTCGAACTTCTCTTGCAGGTGAAGACGGCCGATCCCGCCATGACGACCAAAAGCGGTCTCATGCTGGGGCTGGGCGAGACGGTAGATGAACTCCTCGAGGTGCTTGCCGACTTGCGCTCGGTGGGGTGCGATATCCTGACGCTCGGCCAATATTTGCAGCCCACGCCCATGCACTTGGCCGTCGAGCGCTACGTCCCCCCGCAAGAATTCGACGAGATCGGCAATTTGGCGCGAAGCATGGGGTTTTCACTGGTCGCCAGCGGCCCGTTCGTGCGGTCAAGCTATCATGCGGGAGAAATGGCTGCCGATGCGGTCGCATCCAGAATCAGGGAATGAGCAGGCCATTTCGATTCCCCTTCCCGATCTGGGAACGGGCGGAGAGCCGGTGCACGTCAGCGCCTGGTTCGTGGAACCGGGAGACACCGTCGAGGCGGGAGAGCGGATTCTCGAGGTGGTCGTGCCGGGCGTCACCTGCGATGTGTGTTCGCCTGCATCGGGTACGATTATCCGGCTGGCCAAGGCCATCGACGCTCCGGCGCTTCCGGGCGAAGTCGTGGCGTGGCTCGCGCCGTCGGCGAGTACGGATGGTCTTCGCGGGCAGAGCGGATTGTGCTAAAGTTCGTTGAGACAGTGAACCCTCAGGGGCTCATTGAGCGGTTCCGTTCCCCTTTCTGCGGTCTGGCAATGAAAATTCTGCTGGCGAATCCGCGTGGGTTTTGTGCCGGGGTCAATATGGCCATCGAGTGCCTCGATCAGGCGCTTCGCATCTGCGGCTCTAAAATTTACGTGTATCACGAAATTGTGCACAACAAATACGTCGTTGAACGGTTCACCAAGCAGGGCGTGACGTTCGTCGACTCTCTGGAGGAAGTGCCGGAAGGCTCGATTCTGCTCTATAGCGCCCACGGAGTTTCGCCGCAGGTGCGCAGCCTCGCTCGCGAACGGCGCTTGAGGACGATCGACGCCACTTGTCCCCTGGTGACGAAAGTACATCTCGAGGCGGTCCGGTTTTCGAAGGAAGGCTATCGGATCGTTCTGATCGGACACGAGGGGCATGATGAAGTGATCGGGACGATGGGCGAAGCGCCCGACAACATTATTCTCGTTGATTCTCCGGATGATGTCGATCGGCTGGAGCTTCCGCCCGGCACAAAACTGGCGTACCTGACGCAGACGACCCTCAGCGTCAACGAGGCCAGCCGCGTGATCGAGCGCCTGCAGCAGCGGTTCCCCGACATCGTCGGTCCCACGAAAGAAGATATCTGTTACGCGACGACGAATCGGCAAGAGGCGGTGAGCGCGTTGGCGCCTGAGGTCGACGTGGTGATCGTCTTGGGAAGCAAAAACAGCTCAAACAGCCTGCGCTTGCAGGAAATCGCCGCCGAACAGGGTCGCGCGGCCTATCTCATCGACGGAGTTTCCGAGCTGCGTGCCGAATGGCTGGAAGGGGCGCGGGGCGTATTGATCACAGCCGGCGCCAGCGCACCGGAAGTCGTCGTCCAGGAGTGCGTCGATTTCCTGCGAAGGAAGTACCGCGCGGAAATCGAAGAAATCACGATCCGCCAGGAAAACGTGCACTTCCAGGTTCCCCGCGAGCTCCGCGAGCTGCAAACATCGGCCGGGAAATAGCTACCGCCGCCGCACGAGGCCGGCGGAAACGTCCAGGTCGAGGTCGGCGGTCTGGCCTTGGGCCAAGAGCTCCCAGGCGATCGCCGACATGGCGGCGTTGTCGGTGCAAAGTGAAATCGGCGGGATGACCACGGCAAATCCCTCTTTCAGCGCCGATTCGCCCAGCCGCTCGCGCAATCGCGAATTGGCGGCCACCCCGCCGCCGACCAATAGCGTTTTTCGGCGGCGCTGGACCAGCGCCTGAACGCATTTGGCCGCGAGCACGTCGACCACCGCCTCTTGAAAGCTGGCTGCGAGGTCGGCGACGTATTGCGGCGAAAAGCTGGCAGGGTCGTATTTTTGCGGCGGAGTTCCGGCGATTTCATAGAGCACGGCGGTCTTAAGGCCGCTGAAGCTGAATTCCAGGCGGCTGGCATCCTTTAGAAACGTGCGCGGGAACTGAAACGCCGACGGCGATCCCTTTTTCGCCGCCGCTTCGATTGACGGGCCTCCCGGGTAGGCCAATCCCAACATCGAGGCGACTTTGTCAAACGCCTCGCCGGCCGCATCGTCGATCGTCGAGCCCAGCAGCTCGAAGCCCGTTGGTCCCGGACAGTCATAGAGATTCGTGTGGCCCCCGGAGACGACCAGCCCCACGGCCGGAAACACATCACGGGCGGCGTGCATGCGGCAGGCAAAAAGATGCGCCTCGATGTGGTTCACCGCCACCAGCGGCTTATCGAGAACGAGAGCCAGCGTCTTGGCCGCCGTCAGCCCCACCAGCAGAGAACCGACAAGTCCGGGATGCGTGACGACGGCGATTGCCGCCAGATCGTCGAGTTTGACGCCTGCATTGCGGAGCGCGTCGTCGATGACCGGCAGAATCCGCTGGACGTGCGCGCGCGAAGCGATTTCGGGCACGACCCCGCCGAATCGCCGGTGCAAATCGGTTTGCGATGCGACGACGCTGGCGCGCACGACGAGATTCTCGTCGATGACGGCCGCCGCCGTTTCGTCGCAAGACGATTCGATCGCCAACAGCACGCGGGGGGAAGTGGCGGCAGTTTGCAGGAAATGATCCCCAGCGCGTGCTTAAAATCGCATTCCCAAGAGAATCTGGATGATTCTCTCAAGGCTGCGGCTGACCGTTCGCAGAAACGGGCTTAAATTCGAGATCGGTGACGAGCGACAATTCGAGGATGTTCACGGAACTATCCGATTGCACGACGACGATTGTGCGCCCGTCGGGAACGGTCAACATGAATTCGCGATGTGGCACAGCAATTGCGCGACCATCCGCCAAGTGAATCACGAACGGCCGAAAAGGTTGGATATTGTATGCAGCGCGAAGCTGCTCGATCGTCATGTTTGAATTTCGTCAATGAGCCGCCTGGGCGCCTCACGCGGCGAGCGTCGGCTGCGCCGCCGGTCGGCCCGTCCGCGCGCGCACTCCGCGAGGAAGCTGCTCAACGGCGCGGGCCTCGTCTTTGCCCGCCTTCGAGTCTTTCGTCTCGCTCTTCGAATTGTCTTTCGAGTCGGATTTATTTGGCGACGATTTTTCAGACGATTTCTCTGATGATTTTTCGGGCGATTTCGAGGGAGATTTGCTCCCCTCCACCTTGGCGGTTGCGTCGGACTTTTTCTCGCCCGTGAGAAGCTCGGCAAGATATTCGGTGGCTCGCTCCAACTGTCGATCGACGAATTCGGATTTCGGCGGGCCTTCCTTGCTGAGCACGTCGCGCTGTCGGCGATACTCCAGGTAGCTCTGCATCTCGGGAAGCGAGAATTGAATGGCGAACGTATCGTCGGGCATCACCCCCCACTCGTCGCCCTCTTTCGCATCGGGAAGGCGGTGAATATTCTTGCCGCTGGGGCGGTGGTAGCTGGCCGTCGTCAACTTCAATTGGCTCTTGCCCCCTTCCAGCTCGATGACGTTCTGCACGCTGGCTTTGCCCCACGTCCGTTCGCCGATCACCACGGCGCGCTTATGGTCTTGCAAAGCCGCGCTCACGATCTCGCTGGCCGAGGCGCTGTAACGATTGACCAGGACGGCCATAGGAAAGCCCGGAACCGTCCCGGGCTTCTTGGCGTACTGCGTCCGCTCTTCGGTGTTCCGCCCTTTGGTGCTGACGATTTTCCCTTCTTCCAGGAAAAAGTCGGCCACTTCGACAGCGATATGCAAAAGGCCCCCCGGGTTGAACCGCAGATCGAGAATCAGCCCCTTCACCCCTTGCGAGGCCAACTCGCTGAGCGCCTTCTTGAGCTCGCTGCTCGTGGTGCGGCTGAATGCGGTGAGCCGCACATACCCGATCTTTTTTTCCGAATCGAGCATGAAATTCCATGTCCCGTCCGGCTTATAACCGTCTCCCTGGACGGTGGCCAACTGGATTTTGGCTCTCGGCATTTTCAATTGTTCGACCTGCGTTTTCCCCTGCCGCATGATGCCGATCGTGACCTCTTCACCGTCTTTGCCGTTGCCCCTGAGAATCTTGACGGCATCGTCGATCGTCATTTTTTCTGTCGACGCGCCGTTGATTTCCATGATCGTATCGCCCGCCTGTACTCCCGCCTTGTATGCCGGCGTTCCTGGCAGGGGCGAAGTCACGGTGAGCCGCCGCGACTGCGGGTCGATCGTGACCTGAATGCCGATCCCGTGAAACTCCTGATCGATCTGCATGTTGAACCGCGCCAAGTCATTGGGGCTGATGTAGTTCGAATACGGATCGAGCTCATCCATCATGCCCCGCAGCGCGGCTTCGACCAATTTTCGCCGGTCGACTTCCTTGACGTAGTTTCGTTCGATTTGCTCGAAAGTGTCGGCGAAAACCCGCATCAGCTCGAAGTATTGATCTTCCTTGCTGGCTGACGAAGGCTCGGGGATCGTGGTTTGCTCCTCGGTTTTGTCGTCGTCATCCGGGTCGTCGTCGTCATCCGCGCGAACGATGCCAGCCGGGCACATGACGAACGCAATGAGCCAGAGCACGAAAACCCAACGACGCCACGGCATGGCCGACTCCTGTGGAAAATGGCCTTAAAGAATAAACGCCCGCCCCACAGTAGATTCTAGGACATTGCCCATGTTCGAACAAGATGGCGTGCTTGCCCGATTCGGTAATGGTCGCTCCGCGAGCGCGACAATCGCCTTGACACGTTCTGACCGCGCGCATACCCTACGCGACCCAAACCCGAGACGATAATCCGCCTCTGCCGCGCGAATGGAGTCGCCGATGAGCGAGCCCTTATCTACCGACACAAAGCCCAATTGCTCCGAGCCGGTGCCGCTGATCGACCTGGTCGGGCAATATCGCGAGATGGAAGCCGAAATTGCCGCCGCGATCGGCCGCGTGTTTTCCGAGCAGCGATTCATTCTCGGCGATGAAGTGGCCGAGTTGGAATGCGATCTGGCGGAATTTTGCGATTCGCGCGAGGCGATCGGCTGCGGCTCGGGCACCGATGCCTTGCTTTTGGCCATGATGGCCCTCGACATCGGTCCGGGAGACCGGGTCATCACCAGCCCCTATACGTTTTTCGCGACGGCCGGCGCGATCCACCGCCTGGGGGCCACCCCGGTGTTCTGCGATATCGACCCGGTGAGCTTCAACCTCGATCCGCAGGCGGTGAGTTCGGCGCTGTCGCCCAAGACCCGCGCCATTTTGCCGGTGCATTTATTCGGCCAATGCGCCGAAATGGAACCGCTGTGGCGCATCGCCGGAAGCGCCGGCATCCCCATCGTCGAAGACGCCTGCCAGGCGATCGGCGCGGAATATCAGAATCGCCGCGCGGGCGTCCTCGGTTCGCTCGGCTGCTTCAGCTTCTTCCCGACAAAAAACCTGGGGGGCGCCGGAGACGGAGGATTGGTCACGACCGACGACCCGCTTTTGGCGTCGCGCGTCCGCAGGCTGCGCGTGCACGGCGAATCGGGCCACTACGAACACGCCGAAGTCGGGCTCAACAGCCGGCTCGATGCCGTCCAGGCGGCCGTGCTGCGCGTCAAGCTTCGCTATCTCAATCAATGGACGGCCTGCCGGCAGCGCAACGCCCGCCGCTACGAGATGCTGTTCGAGGAATATGGCTTGCTCGAGCGCGTCACGCTGCCCAAAACGCAGCACGACCGACGGCACACCTATAATCAGTTCTGCATTCGCATTTCGGCGGGGCAGCGCGACCATGTGCTCGCGGAGTTGCGCGCGCGGCAAATCGGCTGCAACGTTTACTACCCCAAGCCGCTGCACCTGCAACCGTGCTTTGCCGCGCTCGGCTACCGGCCCGGCGCCTTTCCGCACGCCGAACAGGCCTCACGTGAAACGCTGGCCCTGCCGATTTACCCCGAG
>DATGKC010000121.1:0-5787 GCA_035294845.1 Planctomycetaceae bacterium
CATTCGTGCCGGATGGCCAGCGCGGGACCAAAGGGCCCATCGGCGTGGGAGAAATTCAACGCGACGGCACATACCGGGTCTTCACCGACCCCCGGGACGCAGCGCTGGCCGGCGCGATTGTGGGATTCCACCGGATTCGCGTCACGCAGATGGACGGCGATTTCAAGCGCAAGATTCAGAAAGATACGAGCGGCGTTCCCGCCGAATTCGCTTCCGAGTCGACGTCCGGTTTGGCCGCTGAAATCAAACGAGGCGTCAGCAATACGGTCGACCTCGATCTGAAAAGGCCGTCTGGCGATGTTCCACTGCAGCCGGCAGCCGGCGCGCGCGGCGCGAAGTCGCCGAAAACGTGAAACCGCTCGCCGCCGATCGCCAGTCGGCCCATCGAATGTTTCAAATCACCAGGTTCTTTTCTCTTCAGAGTCGGAGGCTCGCCATGAGAACGCAACAGACGCTATGGGCCGGCAGGCATGGACGACATCGAGGCTTCACGCTGATCGAGCTCTTGGTGGCGATTGCCGTGATCGGCATACTGGTGGCGCTGATCCTGCCGGCCGTGCAGCAGGCGCGGGAGGCCGCCCGGCGCACGCAGTGCCGCAGCAACCTGCATCAATTGTCTCTGGCCATGCTCAACTACGAAGCGCTGCATCAGATATTTCCTCCGGGCGAAGTGCACGGCATCGATCCGCGCGGATGGGGGCCTCACTGCTGGTGGGATGGTTCCATCGGTTGCTGGGAGAACTTGCTGTTTCCACAGATTGAAATGGGACCGGCGTACAGTCTGCTCAACTTCGAAGTCCACCCGCAGTATGTCGATGCCGGCAACATCCAGGTGCTGCTTTTGAACGTTCCGTTGACGCATTGTCCCAGCAACAGCTTCACCGAATTCACCAATCCCTGGGAGCAAAACTCGCTCAACGTGGCGCGGACGCTGCACTATTATGCCGTCGCGGGGTCGACAGAATTCTCGAATTTGCAGCATCCCGACGGCACCGAAATCTACGGCCACTGCAACGCCAACGACGGCATGTTTTTCAACGATTCGGCCACGCGCCGCGCTCAATTGCTCGACGGCGCCAGCCAAACCGCCATGCTGTGCGAAGTTTGGGGGCAGGCGGCCGTCGGCGATCCTCCTGAGGCTCGCGGCATGCACCTGCACGCCGAGGTCTATTTCGACTGGACGCCCAACAGCAATTTCCAGGATCCCTGGAAACCCAATAGCTTCCACGCCGGCGGAGTGCATTTCGCCCTGGCCGACGGCAGCGTGCGTTTTCTCGGCAACTCCGTCAATCTGGGAGTCATGACCGGGCTTTCAACCATTCGCGGGGAGGAGATTCTCGGCGAATACTGACTGCAAAAGGGAGCCGTGCCGATGAATACGCCCATGTGGGACGCCGTATGGAAAGACGTGCTGTTGTTTCTGCCGAGGCTTCCGGTCAGCGCAGCGCTCTTGCTGGCGTTCTGGATCGGCGGGCGGGTCGTGCAGGGAATCATTTTTCGGCTGGGTGCGTTGCGCCGCGTCGATGCCAACGTCGTTTCGTTTTTGGGCCGCATGTCGCGGCTGGCCCTGATCGCGTTGGGGACGATCATGGCGATCGGGACGATCGGCATCGATGTGAGCTCGCTCGTCGCCGGCCTGGGTCTCACCGGATTTGCCTTGGGATTTGCGCTGAAAGACGTAATCTCGAACGCGCTGTCGGGCATTCTGATCATCGTCTACAAGCCATTCGGCAGCAGCGATCGAGTCGCGATGGCGCCGTTCGAAGGGACGGTTCTCGAGGTGAACCTGCGGTACACCGTGCTCGATGCGGGAGAAAAAAAAGTCTTCATCCCCAATTCGCTGCTGTTCACCAATCCGATCACGGTCGAGACGAAAAAAGAGGCAACGCTGCCAGGCTCGCCTTTACCGTGAGGCTCGATCGAAGCCCACTCGCCGTCCAGCCGCCGATCGCCGCAGCAGCGATCGGCAGCCGGCGGGAGATTCACCTAAAGTTCAGGCGAAGGTGACGAGGGGGCGGGCGTCGCCGGGGCGGAAGGCGCCGGCGTGCTGGGAGTCGTCGATCGGGGGGCCGGCGTCGAGGGAGTCGGCTGCGTGCTGCGGATGTTTTCGGTCCCGGTATTGGTCCCACCGGGGGTTGTGCTTCCGCGATTCTCATTGGTGCGGTTGGCCCCCGATGCCGGTGCAGAGGGCCGATTTGTCTGGCCTTGGACCGAGCCGTTGACCTGACCTTGCACGGCGCCGTTTTGCCGAACTCCACCGTTTACGGCGGCTCCATTGTTGTAGTAATGGTAACGCCCATGCCGCCAATACCCGCCTTGGGCGCCGTATCCCGGCCCGGCGTAACCCTGATAACCTCCCTGCGCGCCGTACCCGGGGGCTCCATAACCGGCCCCGCCGTAACCGGCTCCATCATAACCGGCTCCGCCATACCCCTGATTGCCGTAGGCTTGGGGAGCGATCCCATCAGTTGCGCCGTTCACCGCGCCCCCGGTGCCGTAGGCTTGCGTCATGCCGCCTGCATAGGCGTACTGGTTGCAGCCGCAGCACCGTGAGCGGCGCGCGTGCGCGTCGCCCGGAGCGGCCAAAGTAAGGGCCAACGCGCCGACCAGAGCGGCGCTTCCGAAAATCCATCTGCGAATCATTTTTGCATCTCCTTGTACGTTTCCGAAATGTGACGGCGTCTACGCAACGCCGGTCTCGCCCGCTGCCGGTCAGGCAGCGAGGGCCCGACTGACCCGTCTATGGCTTGCGGTTGCTCGCCTCGCGAAAGTACCTGTCGTTTTCTTCAGCAAAGCGTGGATCGGCAAAGTCGGGCCACTCCTTCTTGTCGAAGCCCTTGGCCTTTTCCAGCATTTTCTTGTCGACGTTCAACACAAAATGAATTCGCCTGGAGCCTGCGTCGTGTTTGACGTGCAGCGCAGGAAACGGAACGGCAAACAGCTTGTCGCCCACGCCCAACGTTCCGCCGAACGCGATCGCCGCATAACGCACCGAACCGGTTTCCATGTCGATCACGACGTCTTCCACCTTGCCGAGATCCTGATCTTCGGAATTCTTGATCGGCAGTCCCGCGATTTCCTTGGCACGCAAGACGACTCCCGAATGCTCGCGCTGGCCCGCTGCCCTCGTCTCACTGGCGGCGCCCTTGCCCCCAGCCAGCGGCTTTTTGGCCGCGTCGTCCGAGAGCACCGTAAACACGCACAATGAAAATCCCAAAGCGACAGCAGACCATGCTGCGATTCTGGAACGACGCATACGACACCCCCTTCTTATCGGTGAAATTCCTATACGGGCCGCGCTCGGCCCAAGGGGAAAGCACAAGCAGCTTTTGTTCCAAGCCAGGCGGGGCATGCATCAACTGGCGTGACGCCGGCGCGACCGGGCGTGTCGTCGATGAGGCGCGGGAGCGCCGTCGTCGGATTCCTTCTTCTTCCCCCGAGACACGCTTTTGCGCAGGGCGTCCATCAGGTTGATGACCTCGGGTTCTTCTTCGGCTTCCGGCACGACCACTTCACGTCCCTTGACCTTGGCATCGACGAGCTGCTTCACCTTGTCGCGGTACGGATCGACATAGCGGGAAATGTCGAAGTGCTCGTCGGTCCAGTTGTCGATGAGCTGCTGTGCCATGCGGACCTCTCGCGAGGCGTTCTTCGGCACGTGGGACTCCGCGACGACATCCGACGCATTGCGAACTTGAGACTCGTAAAGCAGCATCTCCATGACCAAGGCTCCGGCATAGGGGCGCACGAGCACCAGTTGTTCGCGATGCGAGAAAACGACCTGTCCCACGCCATAACGCGATTCATGCTGCAAGGCCTCCAGAAAAACGGCATACGGCTGCCGGGCTTCGGCGCCGTCGGGCGCCAGGTAGTAGGCGCGGCCGTCGCGGTAGACCGGATCGATCTCGTGCGGCTCGACGAAGCTGTCGATGGTGAGCGAGCGCTCGCGGTCTGTGCGCAATTGTTCGAGCTCTTCCGGCTCCAGCTCGACATACCGGTCTTTCGCGTATTCGTAGCCGGAAATGATCTCGTCATTGTCCACCGGTCCGTGCAGCGGGCATATCTTCTGGTATCGAATGCGGCTGTGACATTTGGAATGAAGCTGATGAAAGGCAATCTCGGCCTCTTTCGCGCGAGCATTGAACCCCTGCACGGGAAAGCTGACGAGCCCAAACCGCAGATTTCCCTTCCAACTCGCGCGAGTCCTGGCCTCACCGTTGGCTTCCGCTTTCTTTTTCTCTCGCGCCATGATTTCTCTCCCTCGAATCATTGCCACGGGCTCGTAGAGCGTCAAATCACGTGCCGCGCTCGGCGAATTAGGCGCTGCCGGCCCGCATCCCTGGAAATTGGCACGGCTTCTGCAACATGGTGTGAGCGAACGTACATTATTTATGAGCGACCTGGCGGATCGTCCGTCGGCCACATTCGTGCGGATTTTCGCCATCACGAGAAACAGTCCGCCGGCACGACGATCCGGCCTCCGAAAGTATTTCAAAAATGCACGTGACGCGATGAATGGTCAATCCCGGTTTTCGCGGATGGCGCGCGGGGCGGCCCGCGTGGCAGGGCAGCCGGCGTCATTCCTGCTCGCCGTCGCCATCGTCGTCGTCTGGGCGATCACCGGCCCCATGTTCCATTTCAGCGACACCTGGCAACTGGTCATCAATACGGGCACGACAGTCGTTACGTTTCTGATGGTATTCCTCATCCAGAACAGCCAGAATCGAGACACGATTGCCATTCAGGTCAAGCTCGACGAACTCGTGCGCGCGGTGAAGGCCGCCGAGAACAGCGTGCTCGATCTCGAAGAATTCGACGAGCAGGAGCTGGAAGTGATTCTCAAAAAATACCAGCGAATTGCCCGGGAGGCGCGGAGCAAGCAGAGTCTCTCGACCGGTTCCGCCGAACCCCGAAAGCCCGCTGGGTAAAGCTCAAGCCGACATCGGCATGGGATGAATTCGGTTGATGAGGTCGAGAGCTTCTTCGAGAGTTGTGACGAGGCTGTCGGCGCCTCGTTGCTTGAGACCGGCCGCCAGCCGCTCGCGATCGCCGAGGTATCCCCAGCGGGCGGCGATGATCCGCAAGCGGGGGAATTCATGACGGATGCGCTTGCAGAGATAGCGCACGTGCAAGTCGCCGCCGGGGCCTACCGCCGAGATGATGACGGCGTGAGGAGCGTGCCGCGCCATCGCAGCGATCTTCTCTGAGGCCATGAGATCGGCGCTCGCAATTGTGACTTCGCAATCGGGGGGCGCAATCTGCCGCAGCATGACGAGTGCCAGCTCATCCGCCAGATCTTCTGCCGCGCATCCCGCCACCAAGACGCGTCGCTCGCCGTCTGCGGGGGGCGGGGCGTTTTCCTCCAGGAGGTCGCCGGCGTTCTGCCACACGAAGTCGCGGTCGCTTTGATCGAGGTCTCCTTGGTGACTGTCGCGTTCGGCCAGGGCCAATGCCGGAAGAATCAGGCGGTCATACGCCACGGCCCGGCCTGCTGACGCCACCTGTTCATCGAGCAGGGCTGCCGCTTCATCCGCGTCTCCCGCCAGGAGCCGCTGGTAGAAACTGGCATGGGGAGGCAGCGCCGGCTCATCGCCCAAGAGGATCCCGAGGGGTTCGAATTGCGGCACGTGCTTGCCGAGCACGGCCAGCACAACCGTCAGGGGGACTGACAGCAAGAGCCCCATGGGGCCCCAAATCCAGGCCCAGAATGTCGCCGAAACCAGCAGCGCGACAGTCGAAACGCCGGCCGTTTTTCCATACGTCAACGGCTCGACGAAACTGTTGGTC